>NZ_JAZBQR010000023.1:0-86859 GCF_036348395.1 Pseudomonas sp. AL 58 | reverse complement strand
ATCCGGTTCCAGCGCTTGCGCACCACCAGATACCAGGTGCCGCGTGGGCGTGCTTCGGTGAACCGGAAATACAAGCCTGGGTGACGAGGATCACGCATCAGCACCGCCGACGGGTCAGCCGCCTGCCGACGAATCTCGGCATCGGAGAACGCGACCGCCATCGTCATGCAGCCACCACAGTCGGCGCCATGCGCAAATAGGCCCGGATCTGCTCCATGGCATCAAAGTGCCCCCGGCAAACGACGGCCAGATAGCCCTGCTCGTTCAGCCGGCGCAAGCATGCCGACTGACTGGCCGACACAGGGGCAGGCTCAATAGTTGCCTTGAACTCGATATACAGGCCGAAGTAACCACCGCGCGCCATGGTCAGCACCAGGTCAGGGATTCCGGCCTTCACACCCTGCTGCTTCAACTTGGCCGCGACCAGTTTGTGCCGGTGCCCACCATTCGGCACGTGGTAGATCAGCTCAAAGACCTGCGGGTAGCGCAGCTCGATCTCCCGCAGCAGTGCGGCCTGCTCCAGGCCTTCGCGGTCGACGGGCTTGGCGCGGGGCTTCTTGGCAGGAGACAGTGACGTAGGGTTTCGAAACGGCGGTTTCTGGCCATTCATGCGGCAACCACTCCCTCGCTGATCAGAATGGCCTGCGTACGCATGACACCCTCGGCGTGGCACTGGCGAGCCTCTTCGCGGCCAACTGTGTTACTGCGTCCATCGCAGGCGTCGTGACAAGCGCTGCATGCCCAGGCGCCCTGCAGATCATTCGGCTTCATGCCGACGCCGCAGGTGCCTGACATGCGGTAATGGGCCAGCACGGTGGTTTCGGGATTGCCGTTGCAAACACCAGGAATGCGCACCTGGCACTCCCGGCCGCGCGCGGCTTTGGACAGCTTGGATTGCTTCATTGGCGGTCGTCTCCGTGAAGATCGATGACAGTGAAAGTGGATGGCCACATACGCTCACCGTGCATGCGAGCGCTACGCTCGTCCGGGTAAACGCATACAGGTCTTTGTGGCTTGTCGGTCAGGTCTAATAGGTGACCGCAGGCGTACAGGGCATAGCGGTATTCGGCCAGATCAGGTGGCAGCAACATCGGATCAGTCATTGGTGGCACCGAGCGGCGCGCAAGGCAGCCAAGGCAGCGCGCCCGACCTCGGGCGTTGAGCGAGAGACGACCGCTCGGGGTAACGCTAGCGGCATTTTCTGCAACGGCTGACCCGCAACTACGCGACGCACGGCAATCGTATAATTCCGCTCAAACAGCTTCAGGCTAAGGTCGGCAGGCAGTCGATTGAGACTCTCGAATCCGCACTCCTTTGCCGCATGCCACACCGCGTCGTGCGTCCACTCGCCCTGCCCGGCCATGGACGGATGAGCATTTCGGCAAGCCTCGCGGAACGCGGCAGTCAATGTCGGCAAGCCCAGCATCTCGGGCGATGGCTGACACCATTCGATGAACTTCCCAGGCGCTGGGATGAACTCTCGACCGGACTGCCTGCACCGCATCAGCCCAAACTGCAGTTGCTCCGGCGAGTTGATACCAGCTTCCAGAAACGCCTTCAGCCACTGACGCTTTGCAGCCTTGTAGGTCGCCATGTCCGGCCAGGCCTGCTTCCAGGCACCGAAGATCGATCGCAGCTCACGAAAGAGAGAGTTGATAACGGTGGCTGTCTGGCGGCCGAGCTCTTCTTGCGCATCGCCCGGCAGAGCGTCGCCTACAGCGATGTACTGACCAGTCTGAACCTTGGCCCACAGGCCATGGGTAATCGTTGCGGCGTGAGTCATCGACCAGCCTCCCGAGTCAGCCAGTCGGTATCGTCATCGTCGAAACTGTCCACGACCCTCTGGCCGCCGTGGAGAGGAACGACCTTGGCAGCCTTGGCCAGGTCTCGCTTAACCCACCCGACCAGGCCTGCCAGCCACTGTTTCTCGGTTTGGATCAGACCCTTGGCCTCGTGATGCAGAACGAAACCTGAAATCGCCTCAGAGCTGAAGTGCTCAACCGTCAAGCCTGCCCGAATGGCATAGGCGGCCAGTCGCTCACCATCTGGCACCCAATCCAACTCCATCGCGAATGGTTCACGCGGTGTGTGAGTAGATATTCCCTTACCTTTCCCTTCCACTCCGGGGGTGAGGCCTCCTTGATCACTCGACGAGTCCTCGTCGAACTGTTGCTGATCATCCCTTGGCGGCTCGTCGGCTTTTGGTGGGGCGTCGTCGATAGATCGGATGTATCTCGGATGCTTGATGGTCGGTCGGTCAATCTTCTGGTGATGCCATCCGTTGACGTGCAGGTACTGTTTCGACGAGTGCTCGTAGATCGAAATAAGATCGTTAGACAGAAGCTCGGCGAGCAGGCTCTCGACTTGGCTGGCAGTGATATCGTCACCAGGGAAAACCAGCGCCTTCAGGGTCTTAGGCGACAGCGGATGGTTTCCGGCATCGTCACAGAAGTTCCAGACACCAATGAATAGCAGGCGGGCCAATGCGGAGCATTCCATCACCTGCTCACTGGTCCAAAACTCTGGCTTGATGGTACGAATGCGGGCCATTACGAGCGCCCTCCGTCATCTGCCACCTGACGTGACAGATTGGCGGCGATGCCAAAACCTGACGCGACAGTGGCGCTATTGTCTGCATCGATTGCAGTGTGCATAATCGTGCCTCTCTAGTTTGCAGATCAGCCGACATTGCCCGTCGGCTTTTTTGTGCCTCTGATTCAGGCGATTGCTTTCTCGCAGGCGCGACAAATCCCGCCGACTGAGCTAACGCCCTCAGCGTTCAATGTCCCTACGCGTCCTGATGTACTGCCGTCCATTTCCTTCCCCTTGATGGTCTTCCTGGTGCGAGCGGCTCAACTGCCGACTACGCCGTTGTTGCTAATCAGCCCCTGCCGATGGTGTTTCGGTGCTGCTGTGGCTCGCGATCAGGCGGCCTTAACCGATGAAGCCATCTCGTCCAGGCTCTTACGGACGTGATCAATCTCTTTGCTGATCTGGGCTTTCTCGATCTGGGAGACGTGGTTGTCTTCAAGTGCGACGTGCACAGCGATAGTCAGCTCGGCTACTTCCTTGCCGACGCTGATCATTGCTGCAGTGAGCGCCTTCGGAACTGGGGCATCCTTCGCTACCAGGTCGAAACCGAACGAATCCGCCAGCGCCTTCAGCGGACGCATGTCTTCGGTGTGCAGGAGAATCCCGAACAGATGCTCGATGGTCAGGTGGTGAGCATCGTTATCCGGGTTGGCGCGCTGCAGCAGACTGACGTGGGGAACGCCCATCTTTGCGCTCAGGGTCTTGGCTTCGTTGTCCTTGACTGCGTCGTGGCAGGCCCGCAAAAACTTGTCCATTCGTAAAATCTCAATTCTGTTTAAGTGGTGGCGTAATGCCTGCGGGCAGATAATTTGATTCGTGCTCAGGCAGCCGATGAAGGATTGGGTTAGGCGTCGGATTTTTTGGGCTGCACTTGGCACGGAAACGGCCTGATTTCTTCGGCACTGTATGTGCCATCTGTGTGCTTGGTTACACGCACATCACGTCCCACGCGGAGAGCCTTGCTCACTCCGCCTTGGGACATTCCCAAAAATATGGCGGCCTTCAGCTGCCCCACTTCTGCCACAAAATCGGCCAGCGGAATGGTTTGCATTGGATGGTCTCCTATTTGATGCCCGCCCAAAGTATGACCGGCGGTATTGTTTGAAGTCAATACCGCCGATATTGGTTAGTGGATTACCGCAGGTAATAACATTCAGGTATGAAGAAAGACTCCAGAAAGCTCCCGTTGACCGACGAGCAGATACGCGAAAGCGATCTGCTGAATGCGCTATTCAAGGAAAAAAAAGCGGCCTTAAAGCTGACGCAAGAAAAGATCGCAGCGGAGCTGGGGGAAGGCGTAACGCAAGGAGCAGTCAGCCATTTCCTGAACCGTCGTACCGCACTGAATGTGAAAGCGGCAACAGTCTTCGCAAAAATGCTGCAAGTGCCTATAGAGGCATTCAGTAAGCGCCTTGCTGACGAAATGGAGAGTCTGGCTGCTGCGCTACCACGTGGTTCTAGGCTCGACCATGAAGCCCCCGCAGCGAACACACCTCTTCCTGTAGGTGGAGATGTTGCTGATGACAACGACGACCGCTACGCCTTTATCCCTCAATACGATGCAAAGGCCGCGGCTGGTCTTGGGCATGAAAACCCGCACGTCGAGCCCAGGTCTACGCTTGCGTTTAAACGTGAGTGGCTCAGATTCAAGGGTGTGAGCCCCAAAAACCTGATCGTGATCTACGCAGACGGCGATAGTATGTGGCCGACAATCAATGATCGGGACGTGCTCCTGCTCGATATGTCGAAAGTTGATCCGGTGGATGGCCGCCTATTCGTGCTTCACAGCGTGGATAAAGGGCTGATAGTGAAGCGCCTGGTTAAGTCCTCATTCAGCTGGATCGTGCGCAGCGACAACCCAGACAAGAATGAATATCCAGACGTGAGTTTGCCAAAAGGCGATACCAACGAGCTGCGCATTCGTGGCCAAGTAATCTGGCGAGGCGGAGATCTATAGCCATGCCCCTGACCAAGCCGTGTGATATAGCGCAGTGGGCATTTTTAGGTTGCCCCACCATTGAATGAAAGGATTCCCCAATGGAAGAAGCTGAATACGGAAGCGTCTATCGACTAACGGTTAAAGGGACGGGGTTTAGCAACCCAGATGGGACAAGTCGAGCGGATCTGATTCGGCGATTTATCCGAGATGGAATGGATGTTTATCTGGAGCCAGAGCCAGAAAACCCTCATGACCCGAATGCGATTGCAATTTTTATCGAGGTGAAGCGATGGTTCTTTTTTGGCCCCTATCGCTATCAGATCGGCTATGTAAGTGAGCACTGGGCCAAGAGCTTCGCAAAGCGATTCGCGGCAGGTGGAAAGATTGTCGAAGCCTACGTACGCAGTCACCACGCCCCGGAGGACCAGACCTTTCCTAGAGTATCCATTGAGGCGGTAGGTGATTGGAAGTCCACTCCTGCAAAGCCGGCCAAGAGATAAAAAGCGGGCTGGGATATGGATCATTGCCTCTGGCGTACCCATGCTCAATAACAAGGAAAGCCTTATGCCCCTCACCAAACCCAACCAGGACCTACGCCGCGACCTCCAAGGCCTTGCATCTGACCTGAAGTGGTCAGCGGTTGAGCTGAAGCGGATCGCTGAACGCATCAGCCTGACTGGCAATGACGCTGATGCTCAAGCCGTGCTGAGGATGTGCCGCATCTTTCAGGATGGTGAGGAAAGGCTTACCGGATATGCAGAGGAAACCCACTTGGGCCTCATTGTTCGGGTCAAGACGCCGTGCGAGGCTCCAGAGTTAGCTGATGGCGGGGAGGCAAGGCGGATTTAATGGCAGTGACCATGCACGGTCTGGCAATCCAGGCGGGGGTACTACTGGCGTGAAGTGCACAAAAAATCTTAACTTTTAATAGGCAGATATAGGACTCTCCACAAACTGCCAAAAAATTTACGCTATCGAAGGACAACATAGTGCATCGGAATGCGACGTTCTACGACTTGAAAATTAGCGCCTTCGGCGTGTCTCGCGCAGAGGGTAATCTCGCGCACTTCGTTACCACACCCAAGTCGATCACCGCCATAGCACTTCAGATAAAACAGCTATTTGAGAGCGGTGACAGACTTTTACAAAAGGGGCGGGTCGCCACCTCCCCCAAATACTTCCTTTCAGATTTTAGGCTGACAGAAGATCAATTGATCCTATTGGTCAACATTAGCGATCCGTCCGCTCCAGACGCAGTGTCATCGGACCCTGAAATCAAAAGTCGAGTGGTACACACGAAGCCCCCTGGACATGGCGGAGAGCACTCAGCTCACGTGGTTATCAATCTAAATCCCGAAAAATCGGACAACTACTACCTATGCGTAGTAGAAGCCGTTTACGGCTCGGGCCTGCACTTGACCAGCATTCTGAAATTCCTCAAGCATCTTTTAAGGAAATGCAAAAGTGAATTTCCGAAAGAATACCTCATCCCTAACAACAATGGTGCGAAAGACGCTGCTGGCAATGCATTGATGGTGCACCTGCTACACGAGATTGAGCTTCAAGGACATCCATCTGAAGACTTCCAAAAAGATCTCGATGGCGGCACCCTTTCAGCCATTCAGCTATTAAGTTTTTCTCAGGAAGGAGCAATTTGGGACGAACATGGCGGGATCATTGAGCGGCAGCGCACAGTAGATCTTCGCCCAAAGCCTGACATGATCGGATCAATTGCGTCATCCCTTCGACAGCTACGCGCAAATGTTAGTAAAGCTGACGCTGAGTATAGACATATACGCATAAAATTTAAAACTGAAGGCGGAGTTCATAAAGACGCTACTATCGCCGCCAGCACAGGCAACTTAATTGCCAGCGAAAAATATGTAAAAAGGCATCCAATTGAAGCACCACTAGTAAATACAAGTAGCTTTGAAAAGATAAACACATTTATACTTAAGGAAGTTCTCAAGCTCATGGAGTAGGCCATGCTACTAGGACAGCTCCTCCGACCCTTCGGTTACTTATCAATCCAGCACCCTTACAAATGGATTGTAGACTGGCTTTACCCGAGCCTACTTTCTATAATAACCATTTCTGCCATATTTGCTGCTGGAGTTCAAAGCACCCACTACGTATCGGGCGGTTTAATTTCGCTGATTTTATCATTTGTACAATCACTTCCTGGATTTTATATTGCAGCGCTAGCAGCAATAGCAACATTCGGAAGATCAGACATCGATAATATCATACCTGAGCCCACACCAAAAGTTATCGTTAAGTTCAGGGGGTCCACCAACATCATCGACTTAACGCGACGAAAGTTCCTTGCAATGCTTTTTGCTTTTTTAACAGCCCAAAGCATTGTGATTGTCGGATTCTCAATATTTCTCATCTCATTTGGAACCCCGATATACAAGATCGACAGCTCAGGCACTCACATTGGCATGTATCTAAGTGGCGCCCTGCTTCTGCTGTATTTCGTAATGCTATATCAAATGCTTATCGCAACATTCTGGGGGCTTTACTACCTTGGCTATAAACTCATGGAGTAATTTCCCCGTATTAAACTCGCCCCGTTCTGGCTTTTGCTGTCCGGTGTCATCCGCTCGTCATACCACCAGAACACAATGGACCAAGCCAAAAGGATTTGGCCCCGTCTACAGAGAGCCTGGCCAAGTGCCGGGCTTTTTTGTGCCCGCTACGCTTTCCTTCACACTGGAGGTAAGGGGCCGGCGAACACACCGTAAGCGTCCGGCAATGTCGTCTAGGCAGTTACGTAGACTTTGAGAGGGTGCCCGACTATGCGGACACCATCTCTGGCTAACTAGGCGCCTGGGCTTATCGATATTTCGGGTGCGTGGCTGACTGGAAAGTTTACCGAACGAGCAATGAAGCATTTTTCATGAGCTACTTTGTGCAGCGTCTGAGCTTTTGCGATTTCAGAACCCGATGCCAGGATCACTTTTGGCCTCAAAATAACTGAGGTGAACTGACCAGCGCCGTTGCTCTCCTCGACCATTATTCCTTGAGCGTTGTCCTCGTAGGCCACCACAACGATCCCTGCCTCAGCGCAAAGGCCAAGGTACCAAAGCTTGTGGCACGCAGATAAGGATGCCAAGAGCAATTCCTCAGGATTCCAGCGCGTGGGGTCTCCTCGAAAACTGGGATCGGACGACCCCTCAATTGGTGTTTTGCCGTTAGCTGCGATTACGTGCGCCCGGCTGTAACCCCGATAAGATGACGTTCCTGTCCCGTTGTTGCCGGCCCAAGTTACCTGGACTTCGTACTCGTGCGCTTTATCTACCATTGATCCCTCCTGGAAAAGTTTTCGAAAAGTCCGTTAAAAACGAACTCATTGAGCAAGCACCCATCGATGAGGTAGCAGCTCCATAATCTCACTGGCCCGCTGCGTAGGCAGGCGAGTGAGATTTCCGAGCTGCTACCGCACAGATGGACGCGAGCATAATCAAAAAGCTTAACCGCTACGCGGCAAGCTCGACGTAGCTAGACTCCCCACCTCCAGTCGCGCCCGACAACCAACCCCATACGAACATCAGAGTGGTACGTCCTGCGTGATCAACGCCTACCGTGCCACGAGACCAGCCAGCAAGAATCTCACCATCCGTAGTTAAGCAATGATAAAGAAGCTCAATGGTATCGGGGCCAATCACGCGTCCGACTTGATGACCAATGCGGATCCGGCCACCTTGATAAGTACCCCAAATGGAATCTTCTTCAACATGGTAGTGAAATACTGTGCCGGCACCGGATAGCCCGTGGGCGTTACCCGCTACCGTAAATCGGCGATTGTTCAAACGCTCCCTGATTTGAGCAAGGGGAGTTTCCATAAGATGTCGCGTCCTTTTAGTCGAAATTTTCCATTACAGTCTTCGATGATCTTAAGCCATTTTGTCGTGCCTGATGAGAGGTCTGCTTGCCTATCCCTGGAGCTGCAACTCACGACGATAAAACGCAAGATGTGTTCACTGCCCGCTTACCACTGGAGGAACTGCCATGCCAATCCAACACCCGCCCTTCTCCACGCCTCAACACAGAACGTTGCTAAGCTGATACCGCCTAAGCGGACATTTATTGTCATGCGAAACGAGGTAGGAAAACACTTACTGAATTCAAATACATTTCTTGGGAGGGGACATGTTTAGTCACATTCAAATTGGCGCTCGTGACCTTATTACAATGATCAAGTTCTACGATGCGGTTCTCACGAGCTTGGGGTTGGTGCGTATGCCTGATGAAGATGACGGCGGCCCAGCTGGAGCTGGCTGGCAGCGCCCAGGAAGAAGATGGCCACAGTTTTTCGTTCAGCTACCAATTAACGGATTACCGGCTACGTGGGGGAACGGCATACAAGTCAGCTTTGCAGTCCACTCACAGAAGCAGGTGCAGACTGCTTGGGAAACCGCGATAGCCATGGGCGGCAAGAATGAGGGGGCGCCGGGCTTACGACCACAGTATTCGGAAGACTACTTTGGCGCATATTGCCGCGACCCCGAGGGCAATAAACTGTGCTTTGTCCATGCAGACGGTATGGAGTGATACACCATCGCCCTAAGCGACGGTACCAGGAAAACGAGTTGCCCGGATGGCCGCCCAGGGCATAACTGAGCTGATGGCTGACCTGCTTACCAGGTGGAAGCCAGAGGAAGAGGCTGATCCGGAGGACTGAGCAAAGCGCTCAAACCACGATTAAGCGTGGTGCTCCAAGTACTCACTCAGCGCCTTGCGGGTCAGATCGTTCAGAGAGATGCTTTGCCGGGTAGCGGCAACGCTGGCGGCCAGGTGGAGATCATGCCCCACTCTCACGTTGAACGAACCCTTGCACGGAACTTCGGGCTCCTGGCCAAGTGATGCGCAAGTGTCCAGATAGTCGTCCACTGCATCACGGAATGCTTGGGTTAACTCGGCAACCGTCTCGCCTTCATAGCTGATCAAGGCGCGAATGAACTGAAGCTTGCCAAACAAGCAATTGTCTTCTGGACTAGCCTCAATCGAGCCGTAGTAACCCCGGTGCTGCAACATGGTGCTCATCAGATCAGTCCTCCTGCCTTTAGGTGCTCAATCACCTGTCGTTTGACGTAGGCCTTCAGTTCATTGCCAGGATGCGGCTTGTGCAGGTTGATCATCATCTGCGGGTTGCCGTTATCGAACTTAACCCGGCTGCCGTCGCCCTCAATCTGGCGATATCCAAGCCCTACCAATAACGTAACAAGCTCCGACCAGCTGAATGTGGCCTGCCTGTTCAACAGCTTGGCGAGCAGCTTTTCTTGCTTGGACATTTGGCCTCCTATCGTGCAACTAATTTTAGTTGCTATCGCAGGGATATTCAATCAGAGCACAAAGAGTACAAATGTACTCTTTTCGTATTGCCATTAATCTCCAGATAAAATACTGTTTATTCATACAGTAAATGGAGCGCTCCTCATGGCTAAACCCGCGTCGAAACCTCAGACACCCACCCTGCCCAGCTCTTACGAGATGCTCGGCATGAGGATCCAGAAGATCATCAACAGCACCGGTGCCCAGACATCGAAATCAGCATTGCTGGAGCGACGGCCTGATGACCTACCTGAAGACTGGGATCGGCTGATCGACGAGATCTCCGAAAACGACAATGTGACCCTGGCCCATCGTGACGATGGCAATGTGCAGATCTTCTGGACCGTGCCCAAGGAAGACTGATTTATCGAATCCCTCTTTGCCCGCCTAGTGCGGGCTTTTTTATGGGGGTACGAAATTTTATGACCGGAGGTATTGACTCAAATACAATACCGCCGGTATTGTTCATCCATCGCAACCCAGTCCCCACATCAGGACCGGCAGCGATAGGACCTCAAGAGGACCGACCGCTCTTTAACAACCCAACCGCAGAAAGGCTGCCAGCCAGCGAAAAGACTGACGCACCGGGCGTGGGCGACTCCCACCCTGCTGCGCCGTATCTGAGTAGTGATGGCGGCCCAAACCGTAAACGTATGGAAAGAAATGCGCCAAGCCCACCGTGGCGAGTAACGGAGGCCAGGAATACCAGTTTCAGAATTAGCGCCCTGAGCTTCGGCTATGAGGGGCGCCGGACTTGATGCAGCCCTGACCCACTCAACCGGGGCCAAACAGAGCTTTAGCGCTGCATCTCGTATGGACCTTTGAAGGCGCCGTCACCGCTGATTGACGGCGCTGGAGGAAGCTCGCGGCCCACCCCAGCGAATCGCGGACCTGCAATCAGCAGCGGGGAAGCGAACTGATCACCGTTGACGCAATACACCCGGCCTGTCGCCAGTAGCGAGGCCGGGAGCTTTCACCGATTGGCCTTGGCAACAGGGCCAGACGGGAAACCAACCAAGGAGTAGGACCATGTTGATACTCACCCGCCGCATTGGCGAAACCATCCGCATCAATGACGACATCAGCGTGACCGTGCTGAGCGTCCAGGGCCAGCAGGTGAAGCTGGGGATCGCAGCGCCGGCAGAGGTCGCCGTGCATCGCGAAGAGATCTATGAGCGCATCCAGGCCGAGAAGCGCAGCCCTGAAGCCGCCTGACTCCGCCAAAGAACAACCAGCGCCACGTCAGCCTGACGTTAACTGCCCGATCACCTGGTTCCCCATCACCAGGCTGCATCGGACTTGGTTCGGATGAGCTGCCAGCAAACAGCGGGGTGGCCACCTCGACGCGGATTAACCGGTCGATTGCCCAGCCTTCACGATCCAAGTCCAATGCGGCCACCACCGGCTAGCCCTCCCCGCCCGATCTCCGGGCCTTCCACCCTTAAGGAAATCAACATGCACCCAGCCATGCAGGAGCGCGTGGAGGGCTTGGCTGCCCTTCGCCTGCGCGCCCACCTCGCGACTACGGACTTCTACGCAATGATCGGTCGACCAGCGCCCGTGCAGACAGTGCGCTATCAGGTAGTCACCAAGGGCAAGGCCTATCACGTCGTGGAGCTGGCCACCGGCAAGACCAAGGGCTTTTGCTTCAGCTACAAGGCGGCGATGGTATTCGTTGAAGCCATGGAGGCAGCTGCAGGTCGCAAGCTGGTACCGCGGCAATGATCGGCGAACCTATCCCAGATCCGCGCCATCAGATCCTGGCCGACCTTAACGCGAAGATCGACCGCTTCTTCGCTGATGGTGGTCAGGTGACCGTGGGAAAGCCATTCGAGTACGTCCCTCGACCGCAAGCCCAGTTCAACAACCAGCTACCGGTCGGCGAACGCAAGGCAGCAGCTCAGAAACACCGCGATGAAGAAGCTAGGCGCATCGAGCAGATCCGCGAAATGGCCAAGACCATGACCTACAACGAAGCGGCCAGAGCGACCGGCTACTCCACGGCCACGCTGCATCGTATCGCCAAGCAAGGCGGCTTCCTGTTCAAGGTCAGCACCGCACGGCGCGGCAAGGGCCGAGCCATCGACCGGGTGGCGGATGCGGCCAAGCTCGAGCAACTGAAGGCGCTGCGTGATGGCGGCCTATCGCGCTACCAGGCATCCAAGCAGATGGGCATCAGCGACAAGCTGTTGGATCGGCTGATCAGCGACTACGAAATCGACTTCCCTGCCAGGCCGATCAGCAGTAGAGCGAAGCACGACCAATGATCATCGCCACCACCAATCACCTGGAGGCGATCAAGTACGCCGCCTGCATGGCCAGAGCAACCAGCACAGCCTGGGGCATCTATCGCACCAGCAATCAGCAGCTTTGCGTCATGCCAACTACCGGCACACGCCAGCGAGCTCTGGAGGTGTGCCACCCATGATCCGCCGAATTTCAAACCGCGTCCGGCATGGCCGGCGCCAGCAGCATATCGACCTACCACCCAGCGGCATCACGCCCACGGAGACGAAATCATGCCAACCCCAACCGATACAGCCGAGTTCCTCGAGGAGCTTAACGGCGGCGCTTTCGCCAGCCAGATCGGCCACGCCCTTTCCGAAGTCGCCGCCGGCGTCGTCGATCACGGCAAAGCCGGGAAGCTGACTATCACTCTCGACTTCAGCCAGATCGGTGAGTCGAGCCAGGTCAAGATCAAGCACAAGCTCGACTACAAGGTGCCAACCAAGCGCGGTACCCGCAGCGAGAACACTAGCCTCGATACACCAATGCACGTCGGCGTCGGTGGCAAGCTTTCCCTGTTCCCCGAAAAGCACGAGCAGCTGTTCAGTCGTGAACAAGCGCCTGTAATTCCCCGCAACTAACCTCATCGCCTGAAAGGAAAATACGAATGTCCCTCAGCAAAGAAGCAGTCCAGCTCATCACCGATAACGCCTTGGCCGCCGCTGGCAAAGTCCTGCCAACCAACACCCCTGCTGTTCTGGTTCCTGACAGCGCCACAGTTATCGACCTGGAACGATTCCAGGCAGGCCGTAGCCGCTTCCGTGGCACCTACTCCACCCATTCGCTAGCTGACTTCAGCGGGTACGTCGTCGAGCGCGCCGCGCCTGATGCAAAAGGCTTCATCGATCAGGATGCCATGAGCTGCGTTGTGCTCTTCAACATTGGCACCCCAGCGAACCCAGGCCACGCCGATGACCGAGCCGTGCTGCGCCTGAAGGCCTCGGCAGCGTTCGCCGCTGTACAGGCGGTGGGCGGCCAGGCCCTGAACCAGAAGGCCATGAGCGACTGGATTGAAGACTGGCACCAGCACCTGGTGGCCACAGCCGAAGATGGCACCGGCATGTCGATCGCCAAGGCAATCGCTGCAGTACGCACCATCACTGTGAAGGCCTCGTCGGAAAGTGATCACGCAGTTGGCGAGACCCGCGCCAGCCGCAGCACCATGGACCAGATCGAGGCCAGCAGCAAAGAAACCTTGCCGGCCTGGCTGGACTTCAAGGTCATCCCGTTCGAGGGTCTGGGCGAGCAGGTAATCCGATTGCGCGTATCGGTCATCACCAGTGGCTCGCAACCGGTGCTGAAGCTGCGCTGGATCGGCGAGGAGGCTCAGCGCGAAGAGATTGCCCAGGAGTTCAAGGCAGTGCTTGAAGAGAAGGTAGGCAGTGCTGCTGTCCTATCCCTTGGAACCTTCGACGCAAAGTAAGCCAACTCAGCGCCACAAATTACGATTCCGTGGTCTGTGGCGCTGGCCTTCGACCGGAAGAGCATGCTGATGATTCAGCAGGATCCGGGTGACGAGGTATTAGCGCCCGCCCGTTGAGAGATAGCGTCCCGGAAATTGACTTCAGAAGATCCGTCAAAGTACGAAATCCAAAACCGCCAAACTGCACAAACAGTAAGGCAAAGGTCATACAGGCACTTGCCGTCTGTGGACAGCATGTTGAACTGAAGCACCTTCCCGGCACCCTCATTATCAAAATTAGCTTCCCTTGATCTAAGGGATGCCTCTTGGATCCGTTTCATCTCATGCTTCGCATCGTTTACGAAATGTCGACAAGCGTCCATCTGATTCGCGGAATCAGGGTCCTGAATTTTGATGAGGTTGATGAGCTGGATCGGATTGGTTAACCCTTGGAGAGTGGCTGCCTTGTCAGCAAGGTGATTCAGGAAGAAAGCCGCCGCAATCATTCTGCGATAAACAAGGATAACGCGACTTCCTGAAAACTCACCGTCGCTTTGGTACTCCCTCCAGAACTCCTCGAAGGCAGGGGCCGCCAGATCTCTCCAGTACCCACGGACATCGTCCAAAAATATATCAGCCATAGCATTCCTTAACCCCGGCCCCATGCCGATCACCCGTAATACCCCATCCCAAACCAAATTGCCACCATGCCGCCCACAGGCCACGGAGGGCGGCGCATGCCCAGGACAAAGTCATGAGCGACGAACAACGCCACCAAGAATGGATCGCTAAGCGCAAAGCCGAAGAGGCCAAGCGCCGGGAGCGCGCCGCCGAATGCCTGAAGGACCACCAGTACACCGTCCTGGCCAACACCGATCAGCTGAAGGCCTGGCGTTGCAAAGCCCCGGGCACCACCTGCTACGCCTTCGACATCCTGATCACCCGCTTCGGCATTGCTACTGTCGGCGACATCGACGGTCTGACCTTCAATGTCGGACTCTCCTACGGCATCGAGTTCCTGGCCGGGGATGACATCGGCTACTACATCCACTCGAAACTCGAAGAGCATTGCCGCGAGCGCGAGTTCGATGAGGAAGCCTTCCGCGCCGCCATCGTGACAGGCGTCTGCAGTCAGATCTGCGAAAGCACCAATGACGACGACCAGTACGCCGCCCTGCCCGAATGGATGCGCAACGACGGCGGAGTCGGTGAAGCAGGCCGGTGGTATGAGCTGCGCAACCTGGTCAAAGAGAGGCTCGCAGGTATCAAGTTCGGCGAGGACGAGCGCGACTTCTGGGACAGGCTCAATGACCTGCTGCGCGAGGCCGACGACATCAGCTATGTCGAACAAGCCAGCATGTTCATGAGCGAGCACCACGAAGTGCTCGGACTGGGCTGCGACTACTGGGAGATCACCATCGACAAGCCGCGAGACAGCCTTATCAACCGGCTGTACCTGATCAACCACGCCGCCAAGGCTATCGTCGCCCAGCAAACCGAAGCGAAAGCTGCCTGACCCTTCAGCGCAGCCAGCGAAATACTCGATGATATTTAAGCCTGATGAAACGCTGCAGCAGCTGCAAACAAATTTTGTCTGTGTTCTGCTAGAGGGTCATCTACAACGTCGTCGAAATAGTAAGTCGCCATCAATGCAGGCAAATACCTGCACCTTTCCTCCGAACACAGCAGGTAATAAAACAGTAGCCCACGACCGCCAGATGTCATCTGAGACCGGAGAGCGTTGAGTGCAAAAGTTGTCTGCGCTGGATTTATTGAGCTTCTAAGGGAGAAATCCAGAGCGAACCCCACTGAATCCAAGTAGGCCCACACAACGCTTCCATGCAGCCGCTTTAGCTGCTCCAGCCTTACCTTGGCGGCCTTGAAAATTGCTACCGGATTGGTCTTAACATCTACATCACTAATAAACTGCGTTGAAAACACGTGCCAAGAGTAATTAACAGCCCTTAAGCCATCAAACGACATAATTCTGCTGGGATTGATATCCTGCAGCCGAAGCGCCAGACCGAGCTCGAAACTCACCGAAAGTATTTTAAATAGCCGGGAGTCAAATATCTGTTCATCGTGGCGCGCCTCCGCCTCTCGCGAACTTTGAAGCTGTAGGTGGACCGTGTAGAGCAATGCGCAAAAGGCGAAAAATGACAATATCGGATTTAGAATCCCTCCAAAGTAATCACCAAACTGCCCCCAAATTTCTTGCGAACCGGATATGTCACCTCTGAAATTCTTGGCATAGAACAAAGAAACTAAGGCAATCAATAGTGCGCCTAAAATCCCCGCAAGCCCCAAAAGCTTATTAGTTCTGTTTTCCATACTGGTTGGTCCTGCTCCTGTCGAGCCATGATGCTATAGAGGTTTCGCTATGCCTAAAAGTCCTGCACGCATTGTCTGCCAGTTCAGTTGCGGCGCCGCTTCGGCGGTGGCCACCAAGCTGGCCCTTGCCGAGTACGGCAGCACGCACGACGTGCAGATCATCAACGCGTTCCTGGCCAACGAGCATGAGGACAACCGACGGTTCGCCCAGGACTGCGAAAAGTGGTTCGGCCAGCAGATCACCGTGCTGCGCGACGAGAAGTACGGAGCCGACGCCCACGAGGTGTTTCGCCGCGAGCGGTACATGAAGGGTCGCACCGGCGCACCATGCACCAAGATCCTCAAGCGGCGTCTGCTCGATACCTGGAAACAGCCCGGCGACGTGATGGTGTTCGGATACACAGCAGAAGAAGTGGGACGTCTGGAGGACTTCCGAGAACGAAACCCTGACCGCCCCGTGATTGCCCCACTGATCGATCGAGGCCTGGGCAAAGACGACTGCAAGGCGATCCTGCTGCGCGCTGGCATCGAGCTGCCCCTGATGTACCGGATGGGCTACGACAACGCCAACTGCATCGGCTGCGTGAAAGGTGGCGAAGGCTACTTCCGAGCCATACGCCAGGACTTTCCGGAGCAGTTTGAGGCGCTGTGCGCCATTCAGGACGACCTCGGCGAAGGCTCATACCTGTTCCGCAACCGGACCACCAACGTGCGATTTTCACTGCGTGATCTGGGCGATGGCCCAGTGCGCCGCAACGAAGAGTTGCCTGCCTGCTCGTTCTTCTGCGAGCTGGCCGAAGCCGACATCATAGCTAAAGCTCAGCCAACCTTTGCTTCCTAGGTTTCAACCCATTCAGGAGAAACCAGCCCAGTTCTGCCTATCATCTGCCTTTGAAAACCTCTAACCGGTGGTACTCCAGATACTGTCGCTGCTCCGGTGTAAACTCGCCAACATTTGCTTCAGAAGTCAGTCCCCAGGCCGAAACGACGCTCTCAGCTTCATCCGCGATTAGTAGCTCCCCATTATCATGGAAAGTTATCCAGCCTCGGTCAAAAAGCTTGTCTACATGAGGCGCCAACATTAGTCCATTGTGACCATCTAAGCGCTCAAAGTTCGAGCAATCCTTCCAAGGTTTAATGTGGCTAGCGATAAGGAAGCGTCCATCGGACACGCCTGTTAAGCGGCAGGCCTTTTCAAGTTCCAGTACGTGAAGGCGGAATGCACCCTGGCCGATTCGAGAGCGGACCAACTGCTCTCGTTCAGTTGGAAGCAGTTCTTGGTTGAGCTTGATCTCGCTCTCGACCTCATCCGCTTTGAGCTCATCCTCTAGCTCTTGAACACGCTCAGCGATAGCGCTACCAGCTGATTGGGACAGACCGAGGATAAGGGAGCCGAGCTCAGAGGAAATACTGGCCAGGTAGCAACCCTGGTTACCGTTTCCGTTGGCTTGAAGCGGGGAGTTCTTTGCCGGCAATAGCTTGGCGATGGCCGTAATGTGATCTTTTGGTATGATGGCGTGTTCTAATTCGATCCACTCAACAGCAACCAGCCACCCAGCATCAGACCAATTTTGCCCAGCCTGGCCGAAAGCGTCTGGCTTGACTTGATCTTCATAGCGCGATATCGCAACGCCAATTGCTTTAATCTGTGCGCCAGCATAGGAAACAATCAGGTCGCCTGGTCTGACCAATGTCAGATTGATATAAGTCTGATTTCGAGCACCGTTTTGGTTTTTCGTTGGCGACCAGATGTAGCCACCTTCAAGTTCGGCTTGGTATGTCTGCTTGTGGTTCACCCACCAATAGCGACGGGGCGAAGACAGTTCGTCCTCGACCACAAGGCTAGCTACGTCTTCGGACATCAGAGAACGATTACTACTAGCGCCCCCGGGCAGCAAGCAACGAATAGATTTACCTTGCTTTGCATACATTACCAATTCCGCTTGAGAAAATACTTTAACGTCCTGTGCTTTTTCGTTGCCGCCGTGCGGATAAATCCGATAGGAGCTTAGTCCGGTGCTTCGATCTCTCTGAAAGATCGGACGAATCTCGCGTCCTTGTTTATCCAAAAAATAAACAGCAGAGGAAACTTGCATTGATCGTCCGACAATCATCGTTTTGGGGTCTGACATCCTTGCACCTGTAGTAGTTTAAGTGGCAGAACGATATCACTCTCCCTCGCTATAGCCGAGCAGATCACCTGATGATTTCTATCAGACAGCTGATTCGAATCAGGAGCACAGTTGTACGCCATCCCGCTGTAACCCCTCTCCCATCTATTGAACAGCCGCGATATGGCGGCAAGGACGAAGTCATGCCTGAAGAAATCAAGCTGATCCAGCCGGCTCCGGTCGTGCGCGATGAATACGGAATGTTCTTCCACCCCGATCTGCCCGAATTCGAAGAGGGCGACGGCGAGAAGTGCAAGACCTGGATAGCGCAACAGGGCCTGCAGGTAGCCATGGTCAGCCTGGAAACCGATGCGCCGGAAGAGATCGTTGATCGCTACTTCGAGGCTGGCGAGCCACATTGCGGCTACTGGGAGCCTGGCAAGCCCGAAGGCGATGGCTGGTTCTGTCTGTCCATCCACGATACCGATGATGGCCCAGTGTGCTGGTGGGCGCGCCGCGAGGTTAAGCCATGAAGCGCCACCAAGTGGTCATGGCTGTGCTGATCGGACTCCTAGCCCTGGTGCAGACATTCTGCGTGGGGATGTTCATCGGGCGCGAGACCAAGGTTTGCCAGATCCAGGCCAGCAACGAGCGCCAGCTCTCCCCGCACGAAACACAACCCGAACCTACACCCGCACTGGCGCCTGGGCGCTGGATTGATGAGAGGTATCAGCTGTGAATCAAGCTAACGCAAAGCCTGAGTCGAGCGCCTGCGGGTACTCGGTCGGCGACTGGGAATGCCGCCCGGGCGGGTACCTTTTCGACGCAGGGACAGGCGAAGGATACGACCCGCAAGACTGCACCAATCTGTGCCCGAACTGCCGTACACAGGATTTTCTGGAGTCTGCCAAGGAAGATGCTGAGGGCTGCAGCCGCTACAGCAACAATGGCAGTAGCGGAACCGGTCTAGACATCTGGAAGTCGGCCGAGCGACAAGCATTGGAGACCAATCGCCCCGCTGCGCTCAAAGCGCTCGCCGAGCTAGGACCTGTAGAGGCCTTGGATGACGACGAAGTCGTGCTGTGCAACACGCAGCAGGTGGCGCCATGACCGACCTCATCGAACTAAAGACGGCAGACCTAGTAGGCGAGGCGCTGGCCTGGGCGGTCGCCAAGGCCCAGAGGCTGGATGTGCATGTGGCCAAGCCGCACTACGGCGCGCCGGCCAGGGTGTTCGTGAACTATCGCGGCGAAGCAACCGAGCGGTGCGAGCGGTACAACCCGCAAGAGAGCTGGGCGCTTGGCGGTCCGTTGAAGATAAAGCACCAGATAGGTGATGGCCCAGCGCTGGGTGGCTGGACCGCCTACCCCAGCAGACCGAATGAGCCAACCGACTGGCTGATGGGCCCGAGCCCACTCGTGGCGATCTGCAGAGCCGTAATAACCAAGATCACCGGTAACACAGTCCAGGTGCCGAAGGAGCTACTGCCATGAAGTCCCTCGGAGAAATCATCGAAGCCGCGAAATCCGGCGAACGCCCAGATTATGACGACCTGCGCCTGGCTGTGTGCGCCATGGATGCCCTGATGACGTTCGACCGCCAGGCCATCTGGAAGCTGGCCGAGGCCGAAGCGCAAGGCAAAAAGCCGATCCTGGTGTACAGCAGCGTATGGCAGCGCGACGAGAACTTCGAGCGCGTGAAGCGGGCAATGAACACCGAACCAAAGACCTACCTGGGCGCCAACTACGACCCGGACAGCCCAGCCGTGCAAGAGCGTCGGCGCATGTCGATTGCCCTAATGGGCAAGGCCATAGCTCGATCACAGGAAAAGAAGCCATGAGCCGATTCATTGCAGTGATCCACGGATGGCACGTCTCCAGCAAAGGATTCAACGTTCATGAGCTGAAGGCCGTCACTCAGGAAGAAGCCCAGAAGGAAGCTTGCTGGCTCAAGGAGCGGCGCGAAGCTGACTTTGATCGCTGCGCTTATGTGGTGGTCGAGGTGGATGACCGTGAGCACTTACCCCGGCGCCTGACATGGCGCGAACGCCTAACCGGCAAGATTCAGTAACCCCTCCCCCTACAACAACTCAAGCCTGCCGGTAGGCGGGCGAGGATGAGTCATGCCCAATTTTCTGACCCGCCTGTTTCGTCGCAAGGCAAAGCCGCAGCGCACGGCAGCCTCTGCACCGCCATCAACCGGCTACACCGCTGGTCGCAGCCCGGCTGCCGGAAGACCAGACCCGATGCTTGACCCGCTCAACCCCCTGAGCCCGTTCAGTCCACTGAACCCGGTCAACCAGGTCGACAGCTACGAGCCGCCCCGATCCCACAGCAGTTGCTCAAGCCAAAGTTCTGGAGGGCATGACAGCGGCAGCAGCTACTCGCCAAGCGACAGCTGCAGCTCATCCAGTTCGAGCGATAGCAGCTCAAGCTCCAGCAACGACTACTAACCCCTCCCCACCTCTGCCGCCATGCGCGGCGTGGAGCCTATCCCATGGAAACCGAAATCCTTTCGGACACAGAACTGGCCGAACTGACCGGCTACAAGGCCAGGGGCTGGCAGCGCCGCTGGCTCAATGATCGCAACTGGCACTTCGTGGAGAGTCGCGGTGGTAGACCTCTGGTTGGCCGACAATACGCTCGCGTGAAGCTAGGCATGACCATCGAGGTTGTACCAATCAGCCCGCCATCACTGCCGAAACCGGCATGGACACCTGATTTTTCCCGAGTGAAGTGAAATGCGACCACGCAAAACTGAGAATCGAGATCTCCCCCCGGGCATGTATCGGCGCAAACGAGTACGTGCCAACGGCAAGGTTTGGGAGGCGCTGTACTATCGCGCGCCGTCCGGCAAAGACATTTTCCTGGGCAACGATCTCACCAAAGCAAAGCTGAAGTGGGCCGAGCTCGAGGCGAAAGCCACACCGGCCGAACTGACGATCATGAAAGGGATTTTCGACCAGTACGCTCTACACATTATCCCGAAGAAGGCGCCTAGAACGCAGCGGGATAATGCCGGGGAGCTGAGACAGCTGCGGGAGGTATTTGATAGCGCTCCAATCGACGCAATCACCCCTGCCATGGTTGCCCAGTACAGAGATAGCCGCTCGGCGAAAACCAGAGCAAACAGGGAAATCGCACTGCTATCCCACGTGTTTAACATAGCGAGGGAATGGGGACTGACGACAAAGGAGAACCCCTGCGTGGGGGTTAGGAAGAACAAAGAGAAGCCGCGCGACTATTACGCCAATGAGGCAGTTTGGCAGGCGGTGTATGAGGAGGCTGCAGCGGAGCTGAAGGATGCGATGGACTTGGCATACCTGACCGGTCAACGGCCAGCGGACGTGCTATCCATGCGAAAGGACGATGTAGAGGGGATCTATCTGCTGGTCAGCCAAGGCAAGACGGGTAAGCGGCTGAGGATCCTCCTGGAAGTGGATGGGGTGAACAACAGCCTAGGCACCCTGCTGGAGCGCATCAAGCGCAGGACCAGCAATCACCTTTCGCCGTTCTTCATCCTGAGCGCGAACGGCAAGCGGCTCTCCTGGGAGATGCTGCGTAACCGCTGGCAGGATGCCCGAGAGGCGGCAGCAGCGAGGGCGCTCAGCGAAAAGCAGCCAGAACTGGCGAACCGCATCACACAGTTTCAGTTCAGAGACATTCGCCCGAAGGCCGCATCCGAAATTACCGATCTGGCCGACGCCAGTCTGTTGCTGGGGCACTCGAAAGAGAGCATCACCGAGCGTGTTTATCGTCGTGTCGGCGCCATCGCCAAGCCCTCAAAATGAGATAGTTTTGGGACTGGCCTCTAAAAGTTTTGGGACTATTGGTTTTTCAGCCCACAACGAAAAAGCCCCGCAGACGTTAATCTGCGGGGCTTTCAAATATGGAGGCCGAGGTCGGAATCGAACCGGCGTAGACGGATTTGCAATCCGGAGCATAACCACTTTGCTACTCGGCCTCAAATGTCCGAAGCTGCTATCGCTGCTTCAAACTCGCTTCAACTCTTTGTTATCTAAAGAGTTTTTGCTGACTCCCTGTGGAGTGAGCGGGATTATGTACTCGTTTTTTGACCTTGGCAACCCCTTGTTCACATTTTTTCTTCTAAGCGCGCTAACCGGGTGCCTGAACACTGTCGCGGGCATAGCCTGCCGAGGCTTCTGGTACAACAGGTGCCAACCGCACCGTGTTTCGACCGGAGGCTTTGGCCTCATAGAGGGCGACATCGGCCCTGGCAATCAGGTTCGCCGTGCTGTCGCCTGGCTCGGGAGTGCCGCACCACACGCCGGCACTGAAGCACACCGGGATACTCAGCCCATCGACCACCGCCGGTGCCCTCGCCAATGACATACGCAGTGCGTCGAGAACGGCCAGCGCACCCTCGGCATCGGTGGACGGCAGCAGCACGAGGAATTCCTCGCCGCCGTAACGGCCAATGATGTCGGCATGACGCAGGCGTTTCTTCAAGTGCCGCGCACAATGGACAAGCACTGAGTCACCGACAAGGTGACCGTGAATATCATTGATCTGCTTGAAGTGGTCGATGTCGATCATCGCCACCGCCAGGCTGGCCCTGGTCAGATACGCGCGTTCCAGTTCGTCCGAGAACCGCTCCAGGATCGCCCGTCGATTGAGCATACCGGTCAAGACATCACGATGGGCCATGTGCTGCAGCTTCGACTCGCTGCGCTCCTTCGACAGCAACACCAGGCCGAGTGAGTACATCATCACCGTCGCCGTCCCGATACTCACGGAAATGGTTTGCGTCAGGTTGCTGACGTTATATTGCATCTCGGCTGCGCCACCGAGCAGGATCGCCACCACACGCATGCCCAGGCCGATCAGGCTGATGCTCCCGCCGATAATCAGCAACACCTGCGCCCTGCCCCCGGGCTCGCTGTACCGGTAAGCCAGACAAACAATCAACAGGCATTGCAGGATCAGCACCAGCGATGCCGCCAACATGCGCAGTTCCAGGGTGTCGATCAGCAGCGCCATCGACACCAGCATGACTAGCGGCAGGCTGAACACGCGAAGCCAGGGCACCGTCAGGTCACGAATCCGGAAGATGCTGATGGCGTAGTAACCCAGTGCAATCGACAACAAGGTGTTGGCCACGCCATAGGTGAGCCACAAAGGGCCGTGCCCATAGAGGGTGTAGCAGACATAGGCAGCCGCATGGGCAAGCAAGCCGACCCCGGTGGTCAATACACCGTCGCGCTGGTTGTACTGGGCCACGAGAATCAAGCAGAACGCCATGATGGTTGCCACAAGGGCAACGGAGGCAAACAACGTTGGCGTATGCGCGACCATGGCAGCTCACTGCGTCCTTGAGGTGGGGATACCGCATAAGCGCCAGAGCTTGCGCTTACACCGCCATGCTGGCAAGTCTTGCCGGCGTCATGCTACTCAGGGTCGAAGGCTGGCCGCCAGTGACCAGCCTCAAGCACAGCCTCTATCCACGCCTCTCAGGGGCATTTACCGGCGAGGGGTGAAAGACAGCGGCAGGCCCTGGCAATCATCGAACAGGCGGCCCTGATGCCAGGCCAACTGTCCCGAAACCAGGGTGGTGGCCACACGGTGATGAAATGCTCGACCGCTGAACGGCGTCCATTGGCAATGGGCAAGCAACGGATCGAGGTCGACAGCGCGCGGCTGCGCCAGGCGCTCGATCAGCACCAAGTCCGCCCAGTAACCTTCGCGCAGGTAACCCCGCTCCGAAATCGCGAACAACTCAGCGACGGCATGGCTGGTCTTTTCCACCAGACGTGTCAGCGGCAATAGGCCTTGCTCAACCAGTTCCAGCAGCGCTGGCAACGCGTGCTGCACCAAAGGCAGGCCGGACGGTGCCTGACTGTAAGGCACGCTTTTCTCCTCAAGGGTGTGCGGGGCATGGTCGGTGCCGATCACGTCCAGGCGATTGCCCAACAAGGCCTGGCGCAAGGCATCGCGGTCCGCCTGGGACTTGATCGCGGGGTTGCACTTGATGCGGTTGCCCAACGCTGGATAGTCACGGTCGTCGAACACCAGGTGATGCACACAGACTTCGGCGCTGATGTGCTTTTCAGCCAGCGGTTTGTCCTCGAACAGTGCCAGCTCACGGGCGCTGCTCAGGTGCAGCACGTGCAGCCGCGTACCAAAACGCCGCGCCAGCTCCACCGCCAGGCTTGATGAGCGAAAACAGGCCTCGACATTGCGAATCTGCGGGTGCAGCGCGGGGCTGATAAGGTCACCGTAGCGCGCGCGAAACTGTGCTTCATTGGCAAGAATCGACGGCGTGTGCTCGCAATGGGCCAACAGCACGGTCGGCACACAGGCGAACAGCCGCTCCAGCAGCAACGGGTCATCGACCAGCATGTCGCCGGTAGACGCGCCCATGAACACCTTCACCCCCGCCACCTCGCGCGGGTCAAGGCGGGCTACCGTCTCAAGGTTGTCCTTGCTGACGCCAAAGTGAAAGCCGTAGTTGGCCACCGAACTGCGCGCAGCGCGGGACTTCTTGTCGGCCAGCGCGTTCAGGTCCAGCGTTGCCGGGTGGGTATTGGGCATGTCCATGTAGCTGGTGATACCACCGGCCACGGCGGCGCGTGACTCGCTGGCGATGCTGGCCTTGTGCGGTGCGCCAGGTTCGCGAAAATGCACTTGGTCGTCGATCATGCCGGGCAGCAACCATTGCCCGGCGGCGTCGATTTCCACACTGGCGTTGCGCCCCTGAATGCTGCCCGCGATCTTTTCGATACGACCATGGGCAACCAGCAGGTCAGCGTCGACGATGCGCCCTTCATTGACCAAGCGGGCATTACGGATCAGCACACTGCTCACAGCTGACCTCCCGGCGCACCCTGTACTTCGATCTGCTGACCGCAAATCACATTGTAAAAACAGCTTGGGCGCCCGGTATGGCAGGCAGGCCCGTGCTGCTCCACCTGCAGCAGGATGGCATCGCCATCGCAGTCCAGACGCGCTTCGATCAATTGCTGGACATGCCCGGACGTATCGCCCTTGCGCCACAGCTGATGCCGACTACGCGACCAGTAACTCACCCGCCCGGTGGCCAGGGTTTGCTCCAATGCCGTACGGTTCATCCAGGCCAGCATCAGTACCTGG
This sequence comes from Pseudomonas sp. AL 58, assembly GCF_036348395.1. Classification (NCBI taxonomy): domain Bacteria; kingdom Pseudomonadati; phylum Pseudomonadota; class Gammaproteobacteria; order Pseudomonadales; family Pseudomonadaceae; genus Pseudomonas; species Pseudomonas sp. AL 58. The sequence goes on along the minus strand of NZ_JAZBQR010000023.1, from coordinate 61,752 downwards.
CCCGTGTCATGCTGCTGTGCAATAGCCGCAATCAAGCCCTGCTCATTCCAGGGAAGGGCATCGAGTGCTTGTGAAAGGGGGTAACGAAAGCCCGCCGGGGCCTTCTCCAACGCGAGAAGCGACATGCTGAGGCACCTGATTCCGGAAACAAATGTTATCTTATAACATTAACATTCCAAGTGCCTCTACACCGCATCACTGCGTATCACGACTGTCTAGCCCGTGCGCAGGTGATGGCGGTTCACTCGTCTCGTTTGAGCATCGTCTGAATCTGCTGCACCGACTCCTGGGTACGCTTGGCCAGGTTGCGAACCTCATCGGCCACCACAGAAAAACCACGCCCCTGCTCACCAGCACGGGCGGCTTCGATGGCCGCGTTCAGTGCCAACAGGTTGGTCTGTTCGGCAATCCCTTTGATCGCACCTGCCACCTTGGCGATTTCTCCATAGGTGTTCCTTATCGTGTCTTGCTCACGGGTACGCAGGGCTTCAGCAGCCTTCTCGTCACTGATGTCACGTACCGCACCCACCACCCTGAGCAACACACCTTGAGCATCGCGCAAGCAACAACCACGCTCGCGGTACCAGGTTTCACCGCGGGTTTTGTGCCGCATGCGGTATTCAACGGTGTAGGTAGACTGAGCCGAGTTTTTAGCCGTGCACTCAGCAAACACCCGCATGACATTTTTCAGGTCCTGCGGCTGCGCAACGGCAAAAAAACTGTCCCAACCATCTGCGAACTCTTCAGGGCTGTAGCCGATAAGCTGGCGAAACTGGTCAGACCACCGGATTATGTTCTTCGGATGATCAGCATCACCATTAACGACCGTGAGGTCCCAACACCCCTCTGTCAGCGCCTGCCTGGTGAGCGCCCACGCCTGCTCATCTTCTACCCGACGATTTTGCACCTCGGCCGTTGCCGCCCGTTCTTCGCGGCAATGCGCCAACTCGGCCTCAAGTTCAAGACGCTGATGCTCGACATCGGCCAATTGCCCGAGCAAACGCTGATAGTCCTCAGCGCTGCAAGGCGCCGTCGGCACCATGGCAGCCTGACGCTGCCACTGCAGATGAGCGTGCCATTGCTCGCTCAATGCCTGAAAAACGGCAAGCAATTCAGGTTGACGCTTCAACCCCACGGCCTGATTGATATCTGCCGGTTGTTCGACCAACAGGCACTTCATCATGCGGGTAAGTTCAACAGCCAGCGCGGTTGCGGAATGTCTGAACCACATGGCGACTTCTCCTGACAGTGAACACTACGCTCGCGTTGTTCTGGCGAGTGCGCGGGTGAGCAAACGCCTGTCGGACTATAACAAGGGGCTTCGCGCCACACAGATACCTCTTTGTGGGTATATCGCCAGTGGTTTCTATCAAGCTACCTCTTTAGGCATACCTCTTTTTCCGGATTGAGCAGAGATTCCTTTTGGGCAAGTATTTTTCCGGACAGGAATTATCGCATCACTGATGCGGAACACGCTGATGTCAATTCGGACTAAGAGGCACACCCATGAACTCACGCGTTGCAATTATTGGTGCAGGCCCTTGCGGCATGGCACAACTTCGGGCGTTTCAATCGGCTCGGGACAAAGGCGCTGCCATTCCCGAACTGGTCTGCTTCGAAAAGCAACAAGACTGGGGCGGCATGTGGAACTACACCTGGCGCACCGGCCTGGATGAAAACGGCGAGCCGGTCCACGGCAGCATGTACCGCTACCTCTGGTCGAACGGGCCGAAAGAGTGCCTGGAGTTTGCCGACTACACCTTTGAAGAGCATTTTGGCCGACCAATCGCCTCTTACCCTCCCCGTGAAGTCCTATGGGACTACATCAAGGGCCGCGTCGAGAAAGCCGGCGTACGCGATTACATCCGCTTCAACACGGTGGTGCGTCAGGTCAGCTTCGATGAGCACACTCAGCGCTTCTCCGTTCTGGCCCATGACTACCAGAACGATACCGAGACCCTGGAAGAATTTGATTACGTGATCAATGCCTGTGGGCACTTCTCGACGCCAATAGTCCCCTACTTCCCAGGTTTTGAACAGTTTGCCGGGCGTATTCTGCATGCCCATGACTTCCGCGAAGCACTGGAATTCAAAGACAAGAACCTCTTGATTGTCGGTAGCAGCTACTCTGCCGAGGACATTGGCTCGCAGTGCTACAAGTATGGCGCCCGCAGTATCACCAGTTGCTATCGTACCTCGCCCATGGGCTACAACTGGCCATCGAACTGGGAAGAAAAGCCCCTGCTACAACGCCTGGAGAACGACCGGGCCTACTTTATCGACGGCACCAGCAAGCCGATCGACGCGGTGATTCTGTGCACCGGGTACAAGCACCACTTCCCGTTCCTGCCTGAATCGCTGAGTCTGAAAACTGACAACCGCCTTTGGCCGCGCAATCTCTACAAGGGGATTTTCTGGGAACCCAACCCGAAGCTGATCTACCTCGGTATGCAGGACCAGTGGTACTCCTTCAACATGTTTGATGCTCAAGCCTGGTACGCGCGCGACGTGATCCTGCAGCGTATCGCCTTGCCTGACGCAGCCACCCGCAACGCCGACTGCCTGCAATGGCAGGCACGCGAAGCCGAGCTGCAAACCAACCAGCAAATGTTCGAGTACCAGGGGGCGTACATCCAGCAACTGGTGGACGCAACGGACTACCCAAGCTTCGATATCCCGGCAGTGAACGAAACCTTCCTGCAATGGAAGCACGACAAAGCGACCAACATCATGGGCTACCGTGATAAATCCTATCGCTCGCTGATGACCGGCACCCAGTCACCGCCCCACCATACCCCCTGGCTCGAGGCGCTGGACGACTCAATGGAGGCCTACCTCAGCGAGCCACACGTTACCGTCAAGTCCGCCAGCTAAGCCGCCCAGGAACTCAGGACACAGGAGAAGCGGCATGCAAGCACCGCGTATTTCACGACCATGGGAACCCGGGCTGCTCACACAGACAGCGGCGACCGAGCACTACCGGGTCAACGGCGGCGGCCTGACACTGGTCGAGCTGGGCCCGGGCGATACCCTGCAGATAACTGATGTCGAGGGCCTCCAGCCCTGCGAGGTCATGGCCTTCAGCACCAGGATCAACCCAGCGTTGGCGAGCCTGGGGCTGATCGCTGGCAGCGGTTTCGGCTTTATCCAACAGGCGCTGGCAGGCAATAGCCGACAGGTACAGCGCATACTGCAGGCACTCACCAAACGTGGCTTCGACACCCAGCGCCTGCCTGGCGCAGGGATGCTGTGGAGCGTCGACTCGGCGGCAGGCTACAGTCGCCAGTTCACCCTTGGCGAGCCACTGCTGCTGATTATTGCCGCGCCGGCTCACGCAACGTCAGTGGACTCCCAGCAAACACCCAGTGAACTGCGGATACGGGTGCATCGTGCCAATCCCTCGTTGGTCCATGTGCCCACGCTGCCAGAACCGCTGGCCGACCTGGTGGACGAATTTACCTTGCCTGCCGGTAGCGCCCGCAGCTATGCAGTGAGCAAGGGGCAGTACATCCAGGTCATCGATGTCGCCGGGCGCCAGTCCTCGGACTTCGTTGCCCTGAACCGTCGAGACTTGGACAAGGGCCTGGAGTTCGACCTCGACCAGACCGTTACCCGCACCCTGAACGGCAATGCCTATCCAGCCCCTGGGTTGTTCGCCAAGTTCTTCGATCGGCAGATGCGGCCCATGCTCGAGGTTGTGCGCGATACGGTCGGCCGTCACGACGCCTTTGCCCTGGCCTGCACCGCACGCTACTACGAAAGCCATGGCTATTTTGCCCATGACAACTGCAGCGACAACCTCAGCCGTGCCCTGCAGGCTCATGGTGTACAGGCTCGCAGCGGCTGGCCGGCGATCAACTTCTTTTTCAATACGGCCATCGACGCCCATCAACAGATGGTCATGGATGAGCCCTGGTCGCGGCCGGGTGACTACGTCCTGATGCGGGCCATGAACGACCTGATCTGTGCCAGTTCCTCCTGCCCCGATGACATCGACCCGGCCAACGGCTGGAACCCGACCGATATCCATATTCGTGTCTACGCCGACAAGGAACGATTCTCTATCGCCATGGCCAATCGAAAAACGGCGGATGCCGACCCGGTGCTGACCCAAGAGACAGCATTCCACTCCCGCACCAGCGCCTTGACCGGCAGCTTTACCAATTACCGCAACTGTTGGCTGCCGCTGCGCTTCGATGGTTTTGGGGCAATCGACGAGTACTACGGCTGCCGTGAGCGCGTTGCCGTCATGGACCTGACTGCACTGCGCAAATTCGAGATCCTGGGCCCCGACGCCGAGGCGTTGCTGCAGTACTGCCTGACCCGCGACATCAGGCGCCTGGCGGTGGGCCAAGTGGTCTACTCGGCCATGTGCCATGAGCATGGCGGCATGCTCGACGACGGCACACTGCTGCGCCTTGGCCCGGACAATTTCCGCTGGATCTGCGGCGAAGAGTACGCCGGGGTATGGCTACGTGAACAGGCGCAAAAGCTCGGCATGAAAGTCTGGGTCAAGTCCGCCAGCGAGAAGATCCATAACCTGTCGGTGCAAGGCCCGCTGAGCCGTGAGCTGCTTAAACAGATGATCTGGACACCCGCCACTCAACCCGGGCTGGACGCTTTGGGCTGGTTCCGCTTTCTGGTCGGACGCCTGGACGGTTTCGACGGCTGCCCGGTCATGGTTTCCCGTACCGGCTACACCGGCGAACTGGGCTACGAAGTATGGTGCGCACCGCAGGATGCGGAACAAATCTGGGACCGTATCTGGGCCCTGGGCCAACCCCTGGGGATCGTGCCCCTGGGGCTGGAGGCCCTGGACATGCTGCGCATCGAGGCCGGGCTGATTTTTGCGGGCTACGAGTTCACCGATCAAACCGATCCGTTCGAGGCCGGTATCGGTTTCAGTGTGCCACTCAAGAGCAAGACCGATGACTTTATTGGCCGTGAGGCCTTGCTGCGGCGCAGTGCGCATCCCACGCACAAACTGGTCGGGCTGACACTGCAAGGCAATGAAGTGGCTCATCATGGTGATGGCGTGTACCACGGGCGCGCGCAGGTCGGTGTTATCACAAGCGCCTGTCGCTCGCCATTGCTGGCCAGCAATATTGCCCTGTGTCGGGTGGATGTGGCCTACGCGGAGCCTGGCCAAGCGCTGCAGGTGGGTAAAGTCGATGGTTTGCAAAAACGCATCGACGCTACGGTCTGTGCGCCGATCTTCTATGACCCGGACAAGAGCCGCGTGCGTGCCTGACCCGGCACGCTCACCGGAACACCTAGCGACGCCACAAGGTCCATCGCCGCTGGCTAGCCAGCGGCGACTGGCCGCACCTCAAAGATCGCGCCTTCGATACCCAGCACCTCGCCGCCATCGGTGAAAATGCCCGTGCCCTCTTCCTGCACCCACTTGACCGTGCCATTGGCGCAACGGATCTGATACGTCAGCGAATACGGTTCGCGCCGGAGCAATGCGGTTTGTACGCCATACCAGATGTAATCAGCGTACTCCGGCAAGATCAGCCGACCATAGCCGCCGGCGTCCCGGTCCTCGATAGCTTGCGCGCTGAAACCGGTCAGTTGCTCACACCCTCGACTGACGAACTCCATGCTCCACTCACGATTGATCCGGCCGCGATAAATCATGAACGGCAAGTTGTGCAACAGGTCGCTGGCACTGCGATGACTGGCCAGCAATTGAACTTCCTGCTGACGCCGAGAGGTGCGGTCTTGAAACGACAACAGGGCACAGCCGGCCTTGAACCGGCAAGACACCTCACACCAGAGCACCCCGTTGCCCTGATCGATCAGCCGCAGCTCAAGGGATTGCGCTACGGGTTCTGGCGTTTGCCAACGGGCGATGAAGGCCTGCCACAGCGCTTGGTCTTCATGGTGAACCGCATCGCTGAGCAGGCTGCCGACCGTCGGCGTCATACGCTGTGACCAGTGGGCGTTGTGCCCGATGATCCGTGCCTCGCCATCGAGCACCACCAGCGCGACAGGAAAGTCATCCAGCAGGTTGGCCACGCTCGCGAACTCAGTGAACGGCATTCGTCCTCCCTCCGACAAACTGGGTGGCACAGTTCTGGTGAACCCAGGCCGCCAATTCAAGGCGCGAGCGCATCTGCAATTTGCGCATCAGGTTCTTCACGTACACCTTCACCGTCCCCTCGCTGATCCGCAGGTCACGGGCAATGAGTTTGTTGCTCAACCCATGGGCAAGCAGGTTGAGGGTTTGCTTCTCCCGCTCGGTGAGGCCCGCGAACTGGCCATGGGCCGCGCTTGCGGCATCGCTGACGGCTGTGCCGGAAGCATCCGCGAGCAAGGCCACCAGGCTCTCGTTGAGCACCGCCGAGCCTCGGCCACAACAGCGGACATAGTCGAGCAACACCTCAGGATCGGTGTCTTTAAGCAAGAAGCCCTGAGCCCCGAGGCGCAACGCGGTGACCAGTTCCACCCGGTCAAGCGAGGCCGTCAGCACGATCACCTGACATTCACACTTGAGCCGGTTCAACTCCTCAAGCACCTGCAGCCCCGTCATGCCAGGCATGTGCAGGTCGAGCAAGACGCAATCGGGCTTGAGCCCCAGCACCAGGTCGATCCCCAGCAGCCCTTCCGCCGCCTGCCCGACCACTTCATGGTCGCCGCTGTCGGCGAACATTTCCGATAGGCCACGGCGGAACAAGGGATGGTCATCAATCAAGACGATCGATGTGTGATTCATGGGTGACTCCTCATGGAAAATGCGTCTGCTGGGAGCACCAGCGCCAGGCGAGTGCCTCCACCCTGGCGTGCCCCGACCTCAAACCCGGCGCCGATCAGCGCCGCCCGTTCCTGCATGATGGACATGCCAAAATGCCCAACCTCATGTGAAGCCGGTTGCAGCCCGATGCCGTCGTCCTCGACATGCATCAACACCCCGGCGGCATTGTCACGGACAAGGCTGATCCAGACATTGCGCGCCCGCGCATGGCGCAGCGCGTTGACCAGTGCCTCGCGAACAATTTGCAGCAGCTGCAGTTCGACGTCGCCCGACAACAGCCCATCGGGCAATCGGTTGTCCAGATGAAACACCATGTTGCTGCGCCGTGAGAGCTCCTCGACGGCTTCGCCGAGAGACTCACGCAGGGTTTTGCCGTTCATGGTCAGCCGCGCTTCACTGATCAGTTCGCGGACTTGCCGCTGTAACCTCGACAGCCCGCCCTTGAGCACCTCGACGATGGCCAAGGCCTTGTCTGGCTGCTGTATACGACGCTGCAGCCGAGCGGTCTGCAGTGACAGATAGGCCAGCTCCTGAGCGACCCCATCGTGCAATTCCCGGGCAATCATCGACTGCGGTACTGCACGTTGGCCGGGTGATAGCAGGGAGCCTTTGAATGCATGCAGCAACACGCGTTCAATAAAGCGGGCAAGCTCCAGCAGCAGCGTCCGCGCACCCTCGGGAGCGGCCTCCACGACACTCATCGTCAACCGTCCATGCCCCTCTTGGCCGGGCACGTGAACATTGACCGCACGTTCGTCTTCGGGCGCGGCCGGCATGTGCAGGTCCAGGTGCAGGCTCGCGCCCACAAGCAGGCTGGAGGCTTGGGCAACAAAGCCCTCGAGCAGCAGATTGACGTCCTCTTCACCCAGCAGGGCAAACAGCAATTCGGTTTGCAGTAACGCCAACGCCTTCTGGTCGATAGCCGCGTACTCGCTCATTGGACAATCCGTCAAAGACCCTCCTCCTGCATGCCGACAGCGGTGTCATTGCAGGATGAATCAATGAGCAAGTTCCGTACCCCTTTGCATTACCCCTTAAGAGGTACTCCCAATGAGCGAATTGCCAGGTAATTCCCTGTAGGAAACTATATCTACCAACAGGAAAGAGCGCCCTGAGCCATCCGTGCAAGGCGCAGGCGCTGCCCGAGGCGAAACAGCGCGCACCAACAGAAGGCCTGAAGGCCTCGATTGCATCAAAGCGTTGCACGCGACCTTACGACTTGACCCTGCCACTGATGAGCCTATCCCGCCTGGCCAGTCCTTCAGGCTTGCCAGGGTGATCCACCCAGCAGAGAGCGCACATGGCCAACTCAACGGCAAGCCCCCATGCTCCATTCATAAGCGTCCCTTACTACCCGCCCATGGCAATCAATCCCGATGCCCAGTGCCACCTTGTGATCAGCGACGGCAGTGACTTGCCGCGCACACAGGCACTGGTCAGCCGCCTGGCGCAAACCCGACAGGTCGACTGCCTGGTTCTGGGAGCCGCGGACAGCCCTTCGCTGCAGAGCCTGCAGCAGGTCCTGGAGCAGCGCTTTGCACGCCTGCGTGTGGGTGTGCAACTGCATGTGCTCGGCAGCGAAGCCTTCATCTGGGCGATCCATGCACAGGCCATCACGCACGGTTTTTCGAACGACGAAATCAGCCTCTGCGCCCCAACCGAAACCGTGCAACGCCTTGTTTACTGTGTGCACTGCTCCAGCGTGCACAGCCACCCGCTGGCCGACGCGGTGAAATGCCCGGCCTGCGCTGTTGCCTTGGAGGTGCGTGGGCATTTCTCACGACGCTTGGGTGCTTACCTGGGCGTTTGCCTGAATGCAGACGCACCCTACTCGGAGCTGCCAGCATGAATGACGTTATCCAGGTACGCGTGCAGGCTGCCATCAACATCACCCCGGTGATTCGCGAGATCACCTTTGAAGCCGTCGACACCGCCCTGCCCCCTTACTCGGCGGGCAGCCATATCCAGGTACATGTTCCGCTGGCACAACGCACCCTGCGCAATGCCTACTCACTGCTGAACGCACCTGCAGGCCGCACGGCCTATCGCATTGCCGTGCGCTTGCAGGAACACTCACGCGGCGGTTCAAGGTACCTGCACGAAACCCTGAAGGTGGGCGACGTGCTGAACGTCTCTCGCCCCGCCAACCTGTTCCCCATTCATACCCTGGGTCGCCATCACATCCTGATCGCCGGGGGAATCGGCATCACACCGTTTCTGGCCTACAGCGAGCACCTGTTACGCGAAGGCGCCTCATTTGAGCTGCACTACGCCTATCGCAGCGGCCTCACCGATGCCTATGTACAGCCGCTGGCCGCGCGCCTGGGCGACAGGCTGCATGCCTACGACAGCCTTGAGCGGCCACTGAACCTGGCACCGATCCTGAGCAACCAACCGCTGGGCAGCCACCTGTACATCTGCGGGCCGCAGCGACTGCTGGCCAGCGTCCGGGAACAGGCCAGTGCCTTGGGCTGGCCGGACGGACGTATTCACTGGGAAGCCTTCAGCAGCGCCGAACCCGGCGTACCGTTCAGCGTTGAATTGGCACAGAGCGGACGGCGTATCGAGGTCGGCGCTGACGAAAGCCTGCTCGAAGCCCTCGAGGCCAATGCTGTCGAAATTCCCAACCTCTGCCGTGGCGGGGTTTGCGGGCAATGCGTGACCCGCTACGTGAAGGGCGATGTAACCCACCGCGACCACTTCCTTGCCGCTACCGAGCACGCTGACCGCCTGATGCCGTGTGTGTCCCGCGGCTGTGGCAGCTCGCTGGTGCTCGACCTCTGACTTTTGCCTGGAGCCTGGCCATGACACCGACCCTCAAACCCATCGAGACGTACCGCGACGACTTCACCTTTAGCAACAGTGCCCAAGCGATCGCACGTTTTCCATTCCCATTCCCGGAAGACCAGTACATGTACTCGGTCAACATCGAACCGGCCACGCCCCGCGAGCCGGGCTCGGTGTTCGAGCACTGGTTCGACATTGACGAGCACTACCGCTCCGAGATGGCCGAGCGGGCGCGGGTAGTGCAGCAAGACCCGCGCCGCTATCTGGTCATGCCACATATGCAGACGGCTTCCTGGGACGCGCTGCAGATGTTCATGGAACACCTGAGCAATGACTACCCGACGCTGTTCAGCCTCACCCGCACCGGTGACCAATGGCATTGGCAGAACCACGTTCTGGGTATCGATCAGCACTTTACCTTTGGTGATCCCGACACACTGCCCTGCGAACCACTGGAGTTCATTACCCGCCAGGTCCAGGGGGATATCGCCCTGCTCGACCAGCGCGACAACGACCTGTTCATGGATGCGGGCATGGTCACAAGCCCGGCGGACTGGTCACTGGCCTTCGACGCCGGCATGAGTTTCAAGCAATGGCACACCCCAGTGCCCATGGCGCATGAACTGGGCGTGTTTGACCGTGCCTTGAAATACCTGCTGAACATTCAAGTGGACAAGCCGGTACGCCGCTTGAACTGGACGCTGACGATCAATCCGCGCTTGGACACCTCGCCGGAAACCTTCCATGAATGGGGCCACGACCGCAGCACCGTCACCGCAGAAAACGCCGGGGCCTTGGTGCACCTGCGGGTCGAGCTGCAATTCATGGCGCGCCTGCCGCGCAGCAACGGGCTGATGTTCAGTATTCGTACCTACCTGATCAGCCTCAACGAACTCGTCACCAACCCCGCCTGGGCCAAACGCCTGCATCGCGTGCTACGCGACTTGCCCGCCCCCATCGCCGACTACAAGGGCATGACCCGCTACCGCCAGCCATTGCTGGAGTGGCTCAGCCAGTTCGACCCACACGCCTGACTCTCTCAACGACCCGTTAGAAGGAAACGATCAATGGCTCATTCATGGCGCATCAGCGCACTGCGCGACCGACACCTGGCCCTGGGCTCCGCGCTCGAAGACTGGAACGGCATGGGCACCGCCTGGACCTACGCCTCGGACCTGGCCGACCATCACGAGGCGATCCGTACCAAGGCTGGCCTGATGGATGTCTCGGGACTGAAGAAAGTCCACTACGTCGGGCCTCACGCCGAAAGCCTGCTCAGCTACGCCACCACTCGGGATATCAGCAAGGTCTACCCGGGCAAGTCGGTGTATGCCTGCATGCTCAACGAAGACGGGAAGTTCGCCGATGACTGCGTGATCTATCGCACGGGCCCTAACGCCTTCATGGTCGTGCACGGGGCAGGCAACGGCCATGAGATGCTGGTTCGCCAGGCGGCGGGGCGCCAGGTCGCCGTGCTGTTCGATGACGACCTCCACGACCTCTCGCTGCAAGGCCCCTTGGCGGTGGACTTCCTTGCCGAACACGTGCCGGGCATTCGCGACCTGCCCTACTTCCACCATGTCCAGACCACACTCTTCGGTCGCCCGGTGATGATCTCGCGCACCGGCTACACCGGCGAACGCGGCTATGAGATCTTCTGCAAGGCCGCCGATGCCCCCTTGATCTGGGACACCATTCTGGAGAAAGGCCATCCTCTGGGCATCATCCCCTGTGCGTTCCTCGCCCTGGATTGGCTGCGCACCGAAAGCTACCTGCTGTTCTTCCCCTATGACAATTCCGAGATGTACCCGTTTGCGCAGGAAAAAGCCGGGGACACGCTCTGGGAGCTGGGCCTGGACTTCACCGTCTCGCCAGGCAAGCAGGACTTTCGCGGCGCCCACGAGCACTACCGCCTGCAAGGTCAAGAGCGTTTCAAGATCTTCGGCGTACTGATAGACGCCCCACTCGCCGCCGAACCAGGCGATACCTTATGGCAGGACGGCAAGCAGGTCGGCGTTATCACCTGCCCTATGTACTCACGCCTGACACAACGTTCCCTGGCCATCGCCCGAATGGACACCGCCATCGCCGTGCATGGCACGCCACTGGTGGTCAAAGGCAGCCTGGAAGCCAGCGCCATCGCCCATGAAATGCCGTTCGACGACCCCGAGAAGAAAAAACGTACCGCCAAAGGCTAACCCGACACACGGGGCCGCACCCGCGCGCCCCGTGTGCTGTCACCCATTCCCTCCATCGGATCACCCCGCCATGAACCAGTTCGTCTTGAAAATCAGTTGCCCGGCACGCTCGGGTATCGTCGCCGCCGTCACCACCTTCCTTGCGAACCAACAGTGCTACATCAGCGAGCTCTCGCAGTTTGACGACGAAGTCACCTCGCGCTTTTTCATGCGCGCGGTGTTCCGCTTCAACGACGGTTGCGAGCCCGACATCGACCGTGTGCGCAGCGGTTTCGTTGACGTTGCCACGCCACTGGAGATGCAGTGGGAACTGTTTTCCTCCAGCCAGCCGCCCAAAGTGCTGATCATGGTCAGCAAGTTCGACCATTGCCTGGTGGACCTGCTGTACCGCCATCACAAAGGCGAGCTCCACATGGAGATCACCGCTGTTGTCTCCAACCACCTCGACCTGCGGCACATGGCCGAACGCGAGGGTATCCGCTTCATCTACCTGCCGGTGAACAAAGACAACAAGGCCCAGCAGGAAGCCGAACTGATGAAAATCGTCGAGGAGACCGGAACCGACCTGGTGGTGCTTGCGCGCTACATGCAAATTCTGTCCGACGACCTCTGCCGCAAGCTGTCTGGCCGCGCAATCAACATCCACCACTCCTTCCTGCCCGGCTTCAAGGGTGCCAAACCCTACCACCAGGCCTACGCACGTGGCGTTAAACTGATCGGCGCCACCGCCCACTACGTGACCAGCGACCTCGACGAGGGCCCGATCATCGAGCAGGAAGTACAGCGTGTTGACCACGCCCACCAGGCCGATCAGTTGGTGGCAATCGGCCGGGATACCGAGACCATTGCACTCTCCAAAGCACTGAAGTACCACTTGCAGCACCGGGTGTTCATTAACGGCGACAAGACCGTTATCTTCAGCTGAGCCCCACTCGCCAGCCGTTGCCAGAGACGCGGGCCACCGGCAGAGATGTCGGTGGCTCTTGCGCAGCAGGCGCCCTCACCTGCCCCTTCACGGATAGCGCCCTCAGCCCAGCGACGGCAAACTCAGCTCAACCGCTGTCAGCGGTGCGTTTACGACAAAGCCGTTCCACAACTCGCTGAACGTCTGCCCATTGCGCGGATGCCGGCAGGTTGGCGCCAGCTGGGCCAGAGGTTTAAGCACAAAGGCCTGCTCCAGAATCTCTGGCCGTGGCAACTCAAGGTCACCGAACTGTCCAACCTGCTCGCCATACATCAGCAGATCAATGTCCAGGCTGACCTGTTCCGGCGTCTGCCGGCAGCGGCCGAAATACGCCTCCAGCGCCTTGAGCTCAGCAACCAGGGAGGCCAGGGAACGGGTGGTCTGCGCCTGCACGACCATATTGAAAAAGGCCGGTGCTTCTAGCCCGACCGCGCTGCTCTCAAAGACCGGAGAACAACGCAATGGCCCCAGTGACGCCCGCAACGCGATGCACGCCTGACTCAAATGCCATTGCCGGCGCAGGTTGCTACCCAGGCCCAGGTAGATGTCATGGACCTGGATGTCCGTGACCTCGACGGTGCGAATCTGTAGAGCGGTCATAACAACACCCTGAAAAACACCGACCATCAACCGTGATGCAAAGGGGCGACCTGCATCCACAGGTCGCCCCTTTCGCCCACCCTCGAGGCTCAGACCGCGTCGGCGCCAACCTCTGCGGTACGAATCCGGACAACCTGTGACGCCTCGGTGACGAACAGCTTGCCATCGCCGATCTTGCCCGTGCGTGCAGCGTTGATGATGGCTTCCAGCGCTGCCTCGCACAGCGCATCGGTGACAATCGCTTCAAGCTTGATCTTGGGAATCAGGTCGACAACGTATTCAGAGCCCCGATAGATTTCGGAGTGCCCCTTCTGCCGACCGAAGCCCTTGACCTCGGTCACCGTCAACCCTGTCACTCCCACTTCAGCCAAGGCCTCACGTACATCGTCGAGCTTGAAAGGCCTGATGATCGCAGTGATCACTTTCATGAGTGCGCTCCTTAATTCGAGTACTTGTAGCCCACTTCACCGTGAGACGACAGATCCAGACCGTCCACTTCATGTTCTTCGTCGACACGAAGGCCACGGCATAGCACGGCGGCCACCTTGAAGGCGATAAAGCTCGACACCGCCGAGAACAGGATGCTGAACGCCAAGACGCCACCATTGACCAACAACTGATCCAGCACGCCGCGCTCCCCGCTGAAACCCAGCCCGCCCAGAGAGGTCATGGCAAATACCGGGGTCAGCAAACCGCCGACGATACCGCCAACGCCATGCACGCCAAACACATCGAATGCGTCGTCCAGCCCCAGGATCGGCTTGAGTTTTTCCACGGCCCACAAGCAGATCGGCGCAACGATCAAACCCAGCAGGATAGACCCCATTGGGCCTACGAAACCGCAGGCCGGGGTGATCGCGACAAGGCCGGCAATAGCCCCGGACAACGCCCCCAGCATGCTCGGCTTGCCACGATGCTTCCACTCGACGAACAACCACGCCAACGCCCCTGCCGCGCTGGCGAGCATGGTGTTGACCATCACCAGCATGGCAAAACCATTGGCCACCAATGCACAACCGCCACAGAAACCCAGCCAGCCCACCCACAGCATCGAGCCACCGGTCATGGTCATGGTCATGTTATGCGGCGCCAGCGCCGAGGTTCCGTAGCCGCGACGGCGCCCCAGCAGGAAGGCGCCGATCAGCGACGCAATGCCGACATTGACGTGCACCACATTACCGCCCGCGAAGTCCTGAACACCCCGGTCGAACACCCAGCCGCCTCCCCAAGCCATATGCGCCATGGGGAGGTAATTGATCGTCAACCAGATAGCCATGAACACCATGACCGCCGAAAATTTCATCCGCTCAGCGAAACCGCCGCAGATGATGGCCGGGGTAATGGCCGCGAACAGCAGCATGAACAAGAAGTACAGCAACTCAGGAATGGTGCCTTGAAGTGAGTCAGGGCCTACGCCCTTGAGAAACAGTTTATCGAGCCCACCAATAACCGCTTGCCATGAGCCACCTGACGTGAACGTCAGGGAATAGCCGTAAATGGCAAATAGCACCGACATCAACGATGCAACGGAAAACACCTGCATCAGAATCGAGAGCACATTCTTGCTACGTGCCAGGCCACCATAGAACAACGCCAAGCCAGGCAAGGTCATCAACAACACCACCAACGCGCACGTCGTCACAAAGGCGGTGTCACCGCTGTTAAGCGCAAGCGGCTGATCCGCCGCCCACGTAGGGAGCGTCACTGACGTGAGCGCAGCGACCGCCGCCAATCGGCCACCTCTGAAAGAACCGTTCATGTGTATTCCTCAACAGTGATGCAGCATTGCTCTCATAAGTGGCGTGCGATCAATCGCCCGCCCCTAGCCCCAGGTTCGTCAACAAAATTTCCCAAAAAGAAAATTTCATTCCCAAAGGTAAAAGCAATCTATCTGCCAAACTGCCTGCCGTTACCTCCAAGGAGGTAACAAAAACCCGCATGGATCGACAGGAACACCGGAGGAATCGAGGTACAGGGATAAGAATGCGCGTAGCGGTAGGTACGCGCCGCTACGCGCTGGTGCATCACGGCTGTGAACAGAACAAAATCGGGCGTTTTGCCCGACCGCGTCAGGGCTTCACCGCCAGCGCGGTCAACAATGCGCCATCACGCCCGTAAATATCCGGAGCGTAGGACACCTTGCCCTGGCGGTCGGCCTGGGCCGTCCAGTAACTGAGCACAATCGGTACTGGCGTTGCCAGGCGAAATTCATGGGTAAGCCCGGTGCTCAACAGTTGGTCCGTGCGGGCACGCTCGGGCGGGCTCAACAACAGATCGCGCAACTGCAACGCGTGCTCGACCCGCACACAACCCGAGCTGAACGCGCGAGGCCCTTTGTTGAACAGCGCCTGGCTGGGCGTGTCGTGCAGGTACACCGAAAACGGGTTGGGGAAACGAATCGCCATCTGCCCGAGCGGGTTCCTCGGCCCCGCACCCTGACGCAAGAGGATGTTGCCAGGATTCTCCCAATCGATATCCTCCGGCGCCAATAGCTGCCCATCGCTGTCCAGCACCTGCAGGTTCTGACGGCTCAGGAAGGCCTGATCCCGACGGATTTCCGGGAGCTTGTCTTCACGCAGAATGGTTGGCGGCACCGTCCAGGTCGGGTTCAGGGTGAGGCGCGTTACCTGGGACTTCAGCAGCGGGGTCTGGCGCTCGGCACGGCCCACCTGCGTGCGCGTCTGCCATACCGGTACCCCGTTCTGATAGACGATCAACTGGGCCGCCGCGACATTGACCAACAGGCTGGTAGGCTCCATTTCCTGGGCCAGCCAGCGAAAGCGTTCAAGGTTGATGCGCAACTGCTCGCGCCGCGCCGCCGGGCTGACGTTCAACTCGTTCAAGGTTCCCGGCCCGATCACCCCGTCCGCTTGCAGCGAATGGCTGAGCTGGAAATTTTTCACCGCATTGACCAGCGTGGCACTGTAGTGCGAATCGACGGTAACCGGGAGGCTGCTCAAATAGCCCTCGTTCAACAACCGCTGTGCAAGCTGCGGCACCCGCTCATCCTGCATGTCCGGGCGCAGCAACGGGCCGCTGGCAAGCGACTGCCAGTGGGGCAACGGCTGCTGGCGCTGCTGGGCATACACATGACGCAGGTATTGATACTGCTCCAGGCTCGGGCGGGCCTGGGCAAAGGCCCCGGCAATGTTCTGCAGCCCCGGACCGGCGAGCGCCAGCACCTCGGCCTGTCGGTCGCGTTGTACCTCGTTGGCATGCCACAGGGGTTCGAAACGCGCCTGCTGCAAACGGCCATAGTGCAGATCCTGTAGAGCCTGCAGGTACTGTTGGCTGATCTGGATATCAGCACACAGCGCGTCGCCCGCCCCATTGCCAGCCGGCAACGCGTAGTTGGCCGGGTCCAGGCCATCGTCGGCCAAGCGCTGCAACTCAGCCTGCAAGGCCGCCACACGCCCGTTGACCGACCAGACCTGCTGGCCCTGTTGCTGCTGATAGAAGGCCTGCAGCAGCGCCTGCGTCGGCGTGTCCACGTGCTTGGCCAGGCCCGGGCACGCGACCGCCAATTGGGTGAGCGCTAATTGCAGCGGGCTTTGATTCTCGGCAGGCGCCACTTCGGCAAACGCGACCAATGGCGCAGCGAGCAAGCAAATGCTCAAGTAACATGCGGACTTTTTGAACAACTGCTTTACTCCAATCCATGGCCGTCACGGTTGACGGTCAACCTTTGCAGCAGATACGACAAACAATCGGGCCAGTGTACAAGCTAGGCTGCCGAGGGGGACGACACGATGTCAGGAGTCAAAGTGGCAAGGGAGACTCTTCACACATGCTGACCTTTTTGTGCCGACTTTTTCTGGCAACAGCAACCTTGGGCGTGATCTGCACGCCAACGTTCGCCGCCAACACAAACAACCCTGCTTTGTATGACAGCCTCTCGCAGGCTGCTCCAGAACTCAATCCCCAAGCGCTAAAAGGCGCCCTGAGCGCCATGCAATGTGCCGTCAACAATGGCGCCCGGCAAGCACGGCACCTGGCCGTGATCGACTACTCGCAACCCTCCACGGCACGCCGGCTCTGGATCTTCGACCTGAACAAGAAGACCGTAGTGCTGCGCGACCTGGTCGCCCATGGACAAAAGTCCGGGGAAAATTTCGCCACCCAGTTTTCCAATCGCCTAGGCAGCTACCAGTCCAGCCTAGGGCTGTTCCGCACCCAGGAAAGCTATGAGGGCAGCCACGGTTACTCGCTACGCATGGACGGCCTGGAGCCGGGCTTCAACGACCAGGCGCGGGACCGTGCCATCGTGATTCATGCCGCCGACTATGTGAACCCCTTGTGGAGCAAGCGCCAGGGCCGTATCGGCCGCAGCCAGGGTTGCCCGGCTGTTCGACCACAGGTAGCGCGCCAGGTTATCGACAAACTCAAGGGCGGCCAGTTCATGTTTTCCTGGTACCCCGACCAACGCTGGCTGAAATCCTCGGCCTACCTCAACTGCCAACCACGGCAGGTGGCAAGCATCCTGACCGCCAGCGGGGGCTGAAACGCAGCGGCACACTAGCCAGGAATATCGGCGTCCGTCGGCCCATCGACCAGATTGCCGCGCACCTCGATGGCATGGCCGAAGAACAACTCACCGTCCTCATGCCAAAAGGTGAAATCCCCGGCGTCGTCGATCTCGATGGTCAGCAGCTTCATGCGTGACAGGAAGTCCGCAGCAGTACATTGCGCTTCATCCTCGCCAAGCCAGTGTTCATTCTTCAGCGGCAACAGTTGGCTCACCGCAAAATCGCTGATACGACGTTGCCACTGCTGCTGTGCCTGAAACAGGCCCGCAGCCAGCGAGATGACAGCCTGAGGGCTCTCAGGGTCGGCACAACGCAACAGCAGGTTGATCTCTGAACCGTTCCAGAGCGCCGTCCCCTCAAACTGATCGGAGCACTTTTCCCGCTCAAGCACGCCAAATTCCGGGGTATCCAACCGCACAGGGATTTGCAGATCGTCCGCAATGCGCTTCAGCTCGGCATCGGCAACCTGACAAGGCGTGATACTGCGCACCAGGACTGCGCCGCTCGCCGTCCCCCCCTGCACATGGAGGGTATGCTGACTGTAGGCACGAACCTGACGCATCCAATGTTCGACTGCACTCTTCTCTACCGGCATCTCACACCGCTGCCGCTGCCGCTTCAGGGTGCCGTCCTGGCTTTTCCAGGCGGCCAGGTAGAACACCAGCGTCCATTGCTCAGCGTTGCCGATACAACCCGCCCCCGAACCAAAGGCATCGACCAGCCCGATAACCGGTTCATCCGTGTTCAACATGCGCGCGTTTCCTTTGTCTGTAGTTGGGGCGCCTTATTGTCCACGTATCCGCTACTGTGCGCACGCCTCACGCGAGAGCGCCTATTTCTCGTGTGATGGCGGTTGCGCGAGGGGGGCCTTCGGGTGCGCTGGGCTCCTTGAGCCCTGTTCCGAGCCAGAGATGTCTGGGCCATCCGCGCAAGACTTCAGCCTGCTGAGAAGACACGTGATTTGGCGCTATTCAACTTGGCCATCGACAGCAAACTGCGTGCCTGTGACTTAACCAAGCTGCGAGCCCGAGACATAGCCCATGGGGAACATGTGTCGTCACGGGCCATCGTGATGCAGCAGAAAACCCACCCAGTGCAATTTGAAATTACTGAGCAAACCCGCATGGTTCTGGAAGCTTGGAAGCTTCAGGCGAACCTACGCAGCGAGGACTTCTTGTTTCCGAGCCGGCCGCACTCCTCAGATCATCTTTCCACCAGACAATATGCTCGAATAGTTAAAGCATGGGTGACAGCCATTGGCCTTGACCCAACCCTGTACGGTACTCACACGCCACGAAGAACCAAGGCATCATTGATCTATCGCAGGACGAAGAACCTGAGAGCAGCCCAACGTCTGCATGGTCATACGAAGCTTGAAAGCACCGTCAGGTACTTGGGAGTCGAGGTAGATGATGACCTGGAAATGGCGGAACAGACAGAAGTCTGATCATCCATAGTGACGTTCGATGCTAGACCGTCGCTATCCGATCCTTAACTGCCCTTCGTGGAGGGCAGATCACGGCCCATTGCGGACGCTATCGGTGTTCAAGTGGCAATGGCATGAGTGTCCAAGTCAGCGTGGAATCGCTGTTCAAGTGTTCGCGGCTTGGGTGTCCAAATGCTCGTGAATCCCGCATCCCACCCTCAGTAATGGCTCCCTACCACTGAATTACCCTTCCGACCCGCTTTCTCCCGTGATAAAAGCCAATCACACCCACAGAGTGCACGGACTGCCTTGCGCCATCCGGGACAGGCTTTCCAACAGGACGGAGAAGCAAGATGCATTTGAAGCGGATCAGGGCGTCAAATTTTCGGGCGTTTGGCGACGGTTCGGTTGCCCCCTCACTTGATTGGGAGCTTGCCCCCGGACTGAACATCCTTGTTGGGGAAAACGACTCCGGCAAAACCTCTGTAATCGACGCGATTCGCTACGTGCTGTGGACAACCAGCTACGAGTTCATTCGCCTCTTCGAAACTGACTTTCACATCACGGGCACAACACGAGCCCGCTCCCTGTTCATCGAAGCCACTCTTGTGGACCTAGACCCCGCGCAAGAGGCCTCAGTTCTCGAATGGATGACCCACGAAGCAGACGGATCCCATAGCTTAATCGTCTATCTGCAGGCGCGTTGGATACCACCAAAGGCCAACAAGCGTGGACGGGTCGAGGCGATCACCTGCTCGGGCCCGAACGGCACGGGGCCAGAGATTGGCACGGCGGTTCGCGAGCTCATCCGAGCCACCTACTTGCGCCCCCTTCGAGATGCCGAAGCCGAGCTACGTCCCGGTCGCCAGTCTCGGCTGTCCCAAATTTTGAGCGCTCATAAACGCATTGATGGGCAGGAGCAAAATGACTTCGACCTAGCGGCTCCAGCTACCGTCCCCAGCAACCTTGTCGGGCTGATGGCGTTTGCTCAGCACCACCTGGGCGAGCATCAGGTCATCAGGGATGTCCAGGACGACATCAACGATAACTACCTGAACAAGTTCGCGTTTGCCGGCGATGCCCTGTCCTCACGTATCCAGATCGCTCCGGAGCTGGGCCTGCAGCCCATTCTGGAGCGCTTCGAATTGGCGCTGCTGCCATCCTCCACCATCGACCCAAGTGAGCGATGCATTCGCGGACTCGGCTATAACAACGCTCTGTTTATGGCGACCGAACTGGTTCTGCTTCGGGACGGTGATGAACTCGGATTGCTGCTGATCGAGGAACCCGAGGCCCATCTCCATCCGCAACTGCAGGAACGAGTTCAGCAGCTCCTCGAACGCACCTCGAAGGCGGCCGAGCCAGATAGCCGCCCTGTTCAGATCGTCATGACTACCCACAGCCCATCTCTGGCGGCAGGTGCGGACATCGCAAGCCTGACTTTGGTAAACCGTGCTCAGCTATTCAGCTTGGCCCACGGGAAAACCAAGCTGCTGAAAAGCGACTACGAGTTCTTGAGACGCTTTATAGATGCCACCAAAGCGAATCTGTTCTTCGCTCGCGGCGTTGCGATTGTGGAAGGTCCAGCAGAAGCGCTGCTGCTGCCCGCCCTGGCTGCAGCTTCAGGATACTCGTTCAACGAACACGGCATTTCTTGCGTAAATGTCGGCGGAGTTGGGCTCTATCACTACGCCCGAATCTTGCAGCCGATTGATGGCTCGGCGATTCCCATTCCTGTCGCCTGCATCACGGATCGTGACATCGTTCCCAATGAGGCCACCTACATATCTCCTCCCAAGAACAACCGTAAACGATTCGAAAAAGACTACACGCCAGAGGAAGTCGAGGCACTGGTCAAAACGAAGGTCGACCGCGCCCAAGGTGGTAGCACAATTGTCTTCGTCTCCAACAACTGGACGCTGGAATTCGATCTCGCCCTTCATGGATGTGCCCAGTTGATGCATGACGCGATTCACCTAGCGAAGAAAGCAGATTCGAGGGGTGAACGGCTGACGGAGGACGATGAGAAGAAGGCGATCGTCGAGGCAGGCGAGCGTTGGAAAGAACTCTCGAACGCCGGACATTCGCCAGTAGAGCTGGCGTCACTCATCTACCAGCCGCTCGTTGAAAAAGATGCATCAAAAGCGATCACCGCCCAATACGCTGCTCACCTGATTTCAACAGGCGACTATGGGAAAGGCGATGAGCTGTTCAACAAGCTGCCGCCTTACCTACAGCAGGCGTTACGGCATCTGACTGGCAGGGCTGAGCCATGATAGTCCCTGTGATCGATGCTGCCGATCTTGCGGCTCTACTCGAACTGACGCCCGACTTGAACTTCGATGATCAAGAGCGGCGTGCCGTATTACTGGAGAACCAGTCTCGTGACATCAACGCCGCGCCAGGCAGTGGCAAGACCACGGTACTAGCTGCGAAGCTCTTGATGCTGAGTCGCAGATGGACCTCAAGCCGCGCAGGCGTTTGTGTACTCAGTCATACCAATGTCGCCCGGGATGAGATTCAACGCCGGTTAGGTGCAAGCCATGACGGGAGTCGCCTGCTCACGCATCCCCACTTCATCGGGACGATTCACGCCATGGTGAATCAGTTTCTGGCTCTGCCCTACCTGCGAAGTAATGGGATGACTGTCGATGTGATTGACAACGATATCTTTGCTCGCCGGGCATTGGCCTTAGCCCAAGCTAACTTTGGCTTGAAGCTTTACATGCAAAAAAACGCGAGCGTCGCGCCTATGCTAGAGGGTCTGGTCTACAAAGGTGCCTCTCTGGATCTCGCCAGCGAGTTTGGCTCACTTCCTAAACCGGGCGCGAAAACCCTTCCGACAATCGTCAGCATAAAAGAAAAACTTGCCTCTGAAGGGGTTTTCCGGCACGCGGATATGTTCGCGTACGCAGAACGTTTGCTGACCCTTTTCCCTAAGGTTCGCACCCAGCTATCCCGAAGGTTCCCTATCGTCTTCATCGACGAAATGCAGGACACGTCCTGGGAGCAAGAGCGCTTGTTGCAGCTGATGTTCGATGAAACCGTCACCGTTCAGCGCTTCGGCGACATCAACCAACGAATCCTTGGAAGCTCGGAAGGCGCGGAAAACCTGACTTTCCCCCGAGGCGACGTACTTCCGATCTCCTCCAGCAAGCGCTTCGGTCCTCACATCGCTAGATCCGTGTCTAGAACACAGCTGGCAGGTAACGCTGTTACCGGAGAGGGCGAAGACCGTCACGCGTCAATGCTGATCGTATACAGAACCGGGCGAGTACAGGATGTGATCTCGACGTTTGGAGAGCATGTACTAGAACGGTTCAGCGATACCGATCTGACCACAGGGAAAGTCAAAGCCCTTTGCGCTCGCAAACAGGGCGATGCTCCAACACAGGTAGCAGGCCGTACCCTCCTGGACTACTGGCCCGCTTCGGGTGGAGATCAATCACCCGGACTCAAGCTTATGCGATTCTGGGCGCTTCTCGGGGGGGCCAAGCCTGCCATAAACGCATCGTTTTCATCACGATTTGAGGAGATCCGCAGAGCGCTCTTTCTGGTACTGCGCGCGGCCAAGGCAGAGATTGTTGAAGGCTTGAAAACCGATCATCAGTTAATTCGAAAACTGCGTGATGCTGATGTGGATGTTTCAGCCTTCCGGCTACTGATTCGTGATCTGTGCATGAAAAACGTGGGCGATGCGGATGAAGCTAGGCGTATCCGTATCGTGAATTTTTTATACGTGAAGCTGCGCCAGTTGCTCCCAAATCACATGACGCCACAGATATTCGCCGCGCTCCCGGTTTTTGAGCGACCAGAGGCCATGGCTATTCACGGAGCCCACCGGTCCATGTGCTCTATCCAAAAAAATGGTCGCAGCTTAGATATTCATATCGGTACCCTCGCCTCGATGAAAGGCGAAACGCATCTGGCAACCCTCGTCATGGAGTCTCTAGGCCATCCAAGTCGTCGCTTCGACCTGCAGCTGGCATTACCCATCATCGCTGGGATTGCCACTCGCTCCGGGAAAATGCCTGAGACTCAGCTTTCTCAATTTCGAAACCTGTATGTCGGTATGTCGCGACCTACCAACTTTCTATGCTTGGCAGTCAATGCAGAACGGGTTTCGGACGAATGTAAAACGGCATTGGCCGATCAAGGGTGGACCATCAGCCATTTGCTGTAGTCCAAGGGGTGCAGCCTTCGAGAACGCGGGCTTGCTGACAGATTTTGAGTCGTTAGCACTTCACCGTCCAGAGCTGTTCGGACCGTGTGGTGTACGACTGGCTCATCATCGCCCTGCGTAAACCCCAGTCGGGGGCAAGCGGCACGCTGGCAGAGCGCATCGTGCCTCTGCTCCAGCACCCGTTGATCGTGTCCATCACCTGCATGAACCGATCACAGGAAACCGCCTGCCTGGGCGCGAACAGGTCCTCGGAAAAACTCGCCCGGTTGGCGGAGGTCCATCAACTGAAGCTCCGCCTTGACGCCATTCCCTAGCAGCAGGCCATGCATGGAACTCTCGCTTTTGGTGAGTACGCTGCCGATGACAGCCGGTGCCTATGGATGAGGTAGAACGCAGCAGAGCGATAGCATATAGCCGGTTTATGCCCTGTGAATCGTCGCTAGCTTGATAGACATCACTGATGGGAGCGGCTTCTGCCCGGAGGTAATCCATTTGTGAAGGTCGGCAATGGGTCGAACGCGATCAAATGACCGGCTGCTTCCGGCCAAAAGCAGTCATTCGGTTTGTCTACAAAACCCAGGGCAATTCAAATATTCGCGGACAGACTGACAATCCCCTACGGAAATTGCCGGATCCGCCTACTCGTATCCTGAATCTCTGAGCAAAACTCAACGCTGCCAGTAGCTCAAGCCCCGTCCGCCGATGAAATTGGCACTGGCGGCACATGCAGATTTAGTAACAGATGATAGAAAATGACATCCCTACGATCCCGGCGTCGAGTCTCTGTTCCCAACCATATGTGGTCAGTGTCGTGCAGTGATTCAACTTCGTCTGGCGAGCTCACAGCGACGTTGTAGCCTGCGTAATCTTGCTTTGAGACGAGCTGTCTGTACTTGCTCACCAGTCCAGAGAAATCGCTGACATCACAGTACGCAGCAATAAACACGGGACTTAGTGACTCATGGTCATAGCCGGCGACTTTATTCAGATGGTCGAAGATCACCGTAGTGTCCAGCGAAAATAACCGGAACGCTTCAAAAATGGCGATCCGAGTGTTGTCGCCGGCTGTAATGAAACCGTCTATCTCCCCGGGGCCAGCACCAGACGCCGACTGTCCACCGCGTTTCTGATCTCTAAATCCTATTCGCGCCTCGGCCATTCGCTTGTCAAACAACGAGGTGAACCAATCGTTGATCAGATCTTCTTTGGTAATCCGAGAGTTCACCGTCACCTTTTTCGAAATTGACTGCACCTGCAGGTTTTTCTTGCGCAAGACAATCTCCCCCGCCACCTCGAGTACCGCATCCTTAAGATATACATGGGATGGCTGGTCGGGTCTCACAATGCCCACGTAGTCTTCAAAGTCTTTGGACATGATCTGACAGTAGTGCTTTCTCAATTGCACATTTGAACGCTGCGAGCATTCATTCATCAGCTGAATAAGGTCGCTCATTGGCGGGCAGTCCGGTTCGGCTCTGGCGAGCTCGTCCAGCAAACTATCGACTCCGAGCTCCTCAGGTGTCAGCGGGTTAAGGTCACGATAGCGTCCGATGATTTTCCGAGCTGCTGAAGTCTCACCTCGGGCAATCAGAGCCCTACAGTACGGATTTAAAATTTTCGTTCTTGATTGCTGCTCAGGCGTAAGCCTCGACCAGAACGTGTCAATCTCAGGTGCACTGGTAAGCCTATAGGACTCGAGTATCGTTGCGATCCAGTACTCGCGCATCTGCTGAGGCTCGGTTTCTACCAAACTCCCAAGGAAATAGGTCAGCGCGTGCTTGAGACGGGTCGAGTCCTTATCAGTGGCGTGGAGCTTGTAATGTCCATAGAAAAGCAGGTAACCATGATGAACATGCTTGGTTTCCCTATACAGCGCTTCCATGATCCGAATGCACTTGTGAGGCTCAATTTCGCTATACGCGCTTGCAACTATCTGTCGCCTGAAACGCTCGCACTCCTGGTAATGCGTTCGATCGTCGGATTGAGGATTAGCGCCTCGCCACTCATGGGGGATAGGAACCTCATGCGCGGCTTTTTGGAAGCTGTCAGCATCGGATTTGTGGACTAGGCCAAGCTCAAGAAGCTGCCATTTGTACTCGTAGCTTCGCCATACCTTACGAGCTCGCACGATGAGCGGGTTACTGGTATTGGCAAAACGGTCTTGCGCGAGGAAGGCTTTTGCCGAATCCAGCAGTCGGGAAGCGGCCTCACTAAGGCCTGCATCGCAAGCCGATATGAAGGCCTGCTCTAATCCGGTTAACCCAAGGTCTTCTTTCGCAGCAGACTGGCGAATCTCGATCGCCTCCTGAAGCTGTTGAGCTCGAGCAATTACCGCGCAGTTCTCAAGCAGGACAAAGAGATGGTCTAGCGGGATAGAAGGTATGCAACGCTGGACAAATTCTGCATACAGCTCATCCCTAAAAATATTCAAATAGGTGCAAAACTGCTCCCAGAGATCGTATTTGTCTGAAACGATCGAGTCGCCGAAAAGCAATACGAATTTCTCGCGCGGACCAAACCCATACAGACGCACGATCTCTAGCACGCGCGCGGCCACGGCATGTAAGCCCTGTGAAGATGCAGTTGGCCGGCCGAGGTTCATCAAAACTTGAAGATAGTGACGGATTGCAGAGGCGACTACGAAGGGGGCCTGGCTCGTGTAGACAAGCTCTTGCTGCCAGCTGGAACAAGTGTTGGACAAGCTGAGAAGTGGGTTCGGACCGGTTTCTGCAATGAGCTTGTACCACGGTAACGTGGCAAAAAATGAGCTGGCCTCAAGGCTTCGCTGGCCTTTGAGGTTTGCCGAGAACTCCACCTTGTAGTATTCCAGTATGGATGTGCGCAGCGCTCGGCATACCGCGCCAGAAGGGTCGATTCCGGTACTCTCCAGGCGATTGATCAACCAGAAGCCCAGTAAATACCGATGATGTTGCGCAGTTGGGCTATGAGCTGGCTCTACCATTTCCACCGAAAGCTCAGCGAATGCCTGTCCCACCTGTATAACTTGCTGGTGGTTGAGGGCACCTAAAAGGTTGATCAAGAAGCGGTATTCAAAGGATTTGGAGAAGTCAGAGGACTGCATATTGCAGTGATCACCCAAAAAACCAATAACATCGAGTAAGCGAGCGTTGAAATCCGGCTCTTTTTCGATCGAACGAATGTATTCATGGCATACAAGCTGCTGGTACCCGTTCTCCAAACTCTGAATATACGCAGCATGGCCGCCGCGTGAAAACGCGAAGGTGTGCTTTGCGAGATAGTAGAAAGCTACCTCGCATGTTGCAGGCCGAGCCAGCAGCAGCAACAGGTAATTGGAGACTTCGTACTCGGGCAGCAAAATGAACAAAACATATTTAAGGATGGGGCGGCTGTTTGACAGCTCTACCAGCGCTTCGGCTAATCCTGTAGACATGAGTTGCTGACCGTCAACGCGGATACTGGCGTCTATCGCACTATTGATCAGCCAGGAGTAGAACAGGTTGGCCTGACGTCGCACCCTCAGTCCAGTGCGATCAATAACGAATTCAAGGTTACTTGAAGCATGCGCTTTGAGATGGGGGTAAGCGGTCTCCAGCGAGCTCAGTGTGAGCTTTGGAAGCTCCTCATTGTGATGGGAGGATGATCTGTTTCCATCAGCATCAACACTGCTGCTCAGATGAAGCTTCATTGGCCGGATGACGCTTGAAAAGCCGTCTTGATTGATTGACTGTCTCACAAATGCTTTGAAGTCTGAGCCGAGCGCTGCGTCTTTGGCCAGGAAGTTGACCAACTGCTCATTGAAGGCCTTGCGCTCTGGGTATTCCATGCTCTCGAAATGAACCGGCATCGCCCAATCGCAGTTAACGCGAAATCGCATGATCCATTCTGAAAATGTTTCTTCAGGGCTCAAGGTTCTGCGCAGGGCTTGCCACAGATAGGTACTGATCAACGAGCTGAAACGTTCATTGCCTGGCGGCAATCTGAACACACCTGCTTCAAAAGACAGTTCTGGCAGGAGCTGTCCCACCGTCAAATACTCACCGAACTCTGCTGTCAACAGCCCTTTCAACTCGTCCGCTGGACAAGCGTAATACGGCTGTATACATCCATTGCGACCGAAGCGGATATCTTTCAGGTACTCAACAGCTTGAACCAACGGCATCAGGCTTGGATCCACCGCAGCAGGGTCTTCCACTTTGTCGCAGTGTGTAGTGCACCATCCAGCATAAAACGCGACCAGCCCATACTCTTCGAGCAGCGAGAGAGGTATGTCCGAGCCTGCGAAAGGTGCTCCTGACGTCTGCGGCCAAGATTGCTTGCCAGCAAGAACAGCTTCAACCGTCTCCCTATCCAGCTTCGGGGTCGCAAGTTTCGCGTGTGCGAGGAAAATGGAGAGCGCCTTCGCGTGAGTATGGTCTTCATAGGAAAACAACTCCGTCAGGCCCCGATCTCTCGTCGCGTATCCGGCCAGTATTGATCTCAGGTGTCGCCAGTTTTCCGAATAATCGCGCATAGTGTTTGCCGGTCCGTCATAAGGAGGCGGTCATGAAGACTCAATGGCCAGCATTATGTTGGCCCCCCGGCGTGCCGGGCAAGATCATAGAGCGTCGTATTCATTCTACTGGCGCGCCTGGCTTAATCTGGCAGGATGACCGTTTGCGCCCAGCGCCTGGTCCGCGAACCAATCAGAAGCAACCGTTTGATCTAACCACTCTCATTTGCAAAGTTTGGTAGAGGAAGATTAGCAACGGACATAACGGAGGAAGGGCGGAATGCATACAGATCAATTGAGCTTTGCCCCATAAACAATATTGACTGATTGCTGCATGATTTCCTCAAGCACCAGGATTCCATGAAGCGTGGACACATTACTGCTGCTTTAAAATTTCTATCCCTGTCGGGCAACCCAATGAATCGCCCCAGGTTTTGTAATCTATGCGACTGGCTGATTTTGGCCGACTCCAGTCGGTTGGTGGCAGGCGGAAACTGGCCGAAAAGCGCCTCTCGCGAGCTTCAGCTATGGATCGGCTTCTGCCGCTCGCGAATAACTGCTTTGGATTATGCAACCCCTGCCCAAGCGTCAAACCATTACCTCGAACCAGCGACGCATGCCCTTTCAGTTTCCTGTCGCAGTGCAAGCCCGACGCGCAGGCATTGCTCGAAAAAGAAGTGCCAGGCGATGGCATCATCGGCGTGGATGGTGACAGTGGTCGCCTACGCGGGTTAATCCACCAGCAGATCACCTTGCTGATCCGCGAATTTCTGGTGCAGTCATCTGGCTACAAAACGGTCGGCCCAAGCGCAGCTCCTGCACGGCAAGCCTGAAAAACCATTACCTGTCAGTGCCCATCATCATGCCGGCACGCGAACCACATCGTCTGTATGGATGAATAACCGAGGCGGTCGCACTTGTACCATGGTGCCTGGGCACACTCTGGCTCAAGGAGATGGCATGACCTCAATTGATCAATTGGAAACCCGCCTGCGCACGCTTGAAGATGTCGAAGCGATTCGCCAGCTCAAAGCGCGCTATCTGGCGTGTTGCGATCTGAAGGATCCGCAGGGCATGCGCGACTGCTTCGCACCGGGCCCGGTGCTTATCGACTACGGCCGGATCGGTGTGTTCGAAGACCGCGACCAACTCGTGGCGATTTTCCAACAGCTCGGCTGCCATCCGCATGTTGTCGAGATGCACCATGGCGTCAATCCGCAGATCGATGTGCTTGATGACACGCACGCCCGTGGCACCTGGGGTTTGCATTACCAGATGATCGACACGCAATCGCGGGTTATCACCCAGCTTGGCGCGCACTATGACGACGAGTACCGCAAGATCAACGGTCATTGGAAGATCAGCGCCACGCGCTGCGTGGTGACATCCACGCTGATCGCCAGCTATGAGCAGACCGAGCCCGGTGTGCGCTTCGCCGGTGTTCAGGCGAGTGCCACAGAGATGGGAGCACCTGTAGATGAGTAACGATCACAGCCAGTTGGTGGCGGTTGTAACAGGCGCGTCGCGTGGTGCCGGCAAAGGCATTGCTCTGGCACTCGGCGCGGCGGGCGCGACGGTGTATGTGACGGGCCGCTCGCAGAACGAGGGCGATGCGCCGTTGCCAGGCACGATCCACGAGACGGCGCGCCAAATCGATGCGTTAGGCGGCAAGGGCATCGCCGTCGCGTGCGATCACGCCGATGATGAGCAGGTGCGCAGCCTCTTCGAGCAGGTCGAGCGCGAGAGCGGGCGGCTCGACATCCTTGTCAATAACGCGACGTTTCTACACGATCAACTGATAAACCCCGGACCGTTCTGGGAGAAGCCACTCGATCTCGTCAAGATCCTCGACGTCGGTTTACGCTCCGCCTATGTGGTGAGTTGGTACGCGGCTCCGCTGATGGCCAAACGTCGTGGCGGGCTGATCGTGTTCACCTCGTCATTTGGCTCGAACTGCTACATGCACGGCGCGGCCTATGGCGCGCAGAAGGCCGGTGTCGACAAGTTCGCCAAAGACATGGCCGTGGACTTTCGCCCCTACGATGTCGCGGTGGTGTCCATCTGGATGGGTCCGCTGCGCACGGAGCGCACGACACGTGCATTGCAAGACCACCCGCATCGCTACGAGGAATTTTCGTTCGTCATGGAAAGCCCGGAGTTCACCGGCAAGGTCATTCACGCGCTGTATTGCGACCCTGACCGAATGACGCACTCCGGGCAGGTCCTCATCGGGGCAGAAGTCGCGGTGAAGTACGGCATTGTCGACCTGGATGGCCAACAGCCTCCGTCCTATCGCGACATGCTGGGCAGTCCAGTGCAGGCTCATCCGGCGATTGTCGAGTAGCGAGGCAGTCGATAGCAGCTTGAGACAGTAAACGTCGGCTCGACGGGATGCGGAAGAGATAGCCGTCGGTGTAGATCTTTAGCGAGATCGCGGGACCTTCAACCGACTCAGGGTTCGCCATGCATATTTGCAAGGCAAGCTCCAGGGTGCTGGGGTTACGCTGAATGGCCTCGTTCGGAGGCTATGGCGTCGAGGCATGCTCAGGGGCAGCCAGATGAGGAATAGTCTGTCCGTTGGCAATGGCACTGGCTTCAAGCTTCGCACGCTCCGCTTCCAAAAAAACATACGCGGTTTGCAGGGTGGTGATCTTCGCTTGAATTTCGGCCATCTTGCTGGCGACCAAGGCCGCGCCTTGAGCACAATCGATCGTATTGCCCCGCCTGGCAGCGAGGATGTCGCCGATCTCAGCGAGTGAAAACCCTCCGCTCTGAGCACTCTGAATGAATGCCAAATCAACAACGGTCTGATCGCTGTAGCTGCGGTAGTTGTTGGCCTGTCGATGGGCCACGATCAGCCCGAGCTGCTCGTAATAGCGCAATGCATGGCGCCCGAGGCCACTGCGGCGCTCCAACTCCCCAATGTTCACATTAAAAATTCCTTGACTGTAGAGCAGGCTCTACACCTTAGCCTGCGCCAATCGTCCAAACAAGGAGTCAGGCATGAGCGTTGAATGCTTCGTCACAGGCGGCAGTGGGTTTGTGGGTCAACATTTACTGGCCCGTCTTACTGCCACAGGGCACAAGACTTGGGTGCTTATGCGCAGCCCTGAAAACACTGAGCGTCTCAGAGAGCAGGTAGGCCGACTGGGCGGTAACCCTGCGTATATCCATGCCGTTGAGGGCGATATCAGCAGTGAGGGGCTTGGGCTCAGCGAGGCAGACAGGCAGCGCGTGTCTTCGGCCGCTGTGGTTTTCCACCTCGCGGCGCAATTTACCTGGGGGCTTACAATTGAGCGCGCCCGCGCAATCAATGTGCAAGGGGCGCTGAGCGTCGCCAGGCTTGCGGCGAGCCAGCGTATCCGATTGTTGATGGTGGGCGGCTTTATGCTGCAGAACCTTACCCACCTTGCCAGTATCGGGGTTGATAATGAGCACCCTGAAAACACACATTGGCCCGCAGTCTACAGCCGTGTAGGTGGCTACGAAGGCAGCAAGCTCGAGTCCCATTTCGCAGTCATTCGTTACATGCAGGAAGCGGGCGCGGATTACACGATCGTTCATCCTGCTACGGTGTGTGGCCACAGCGAGAGTGGGCACATCCTGGAAGGGCAACCGCTGGCCGAACTCATTCGAAATCTGGCACAAGGCCGGTTCAAAGCTGTCCCCGGTTCCGCCGGGCACTGGTTGCCATTGGTCAGCGTCGATTACCTGGTGACGATGATAACCTGCGCGGCGTTCGACCCTTCGATGGCCAACCGGCAGGTCCTGGCGCTCGATGAGCGCACACCGAACTTACAGGGGATGCTTCAGCAGGTCGCAATAACGCTGAAGGTCAAGGCACCCCGCCGCCATGTAGCGATAGGCGTGCTCAGGTGGCTTTTGACGATTCCCGGACTGGCAGCCCGACTCGCGATCAGCGCCGAGTCACTGAACTTTATTCAGACGCAGCGCTTCGACATGAGCCATAGCAAGCAACTGGAAAGCAAGTATCAGTTAACACATCCCGACCTGGCGCGAACGTTGGAAAAGACAGTGCGCTACGTCGAGGGTTACCTGCCCAATTGAACCAACCACGTCAGGCAATCTTCGATGAGGTAGCAAATTCCTTATGCTGTACTGCGCGCTCCGGCAAGGCGCTGTGGTGCCAGTACCTTCGCAGTGTTTGTATCGCAGGCAAGCCTGCTTGTATGAATCACCCACCGGACTGCAGTCCATCTTGTGGGAGCGGGCTTGCCCGCGATGGTATCGGCGTGGTCTCAGTAAATTCGCGGTGCTTGTATCGCATCCACCGGTTGAATCCGCACACCAAAGCGGCCCTTCGCGGAGGTCAGCTCTCGGCCAGAAATGGCCTTCCTGTCTTGTTCATATCAAGCCCAGCATGAGCAGCCATCGCTCAATGGTGCATACAGTGCCCCCCTTAGCTCAGCAGATGCTTTAATTCATGCCTGTTGCTTCGTGCTATGGCGGTTGTGCGTGGGGCACCTTCGGGTGCGCCGGGACCTGGAGCCCGGTCTGTCAACCCGCGTA
Source organism: Pseudomonas sp. AL 58 (assembly GCF_036348395.1). Taxonomy (NCBI): domain Bacteria; kingdom Pseudomonadati; phylum Pseudomonadota; class Gammaproteobacteria; order Pseudomonadales; family Pseudomonadaceae; genus Pseudomonas; species Pseudomonas sp. AL 58. Next base: position 29,310 of record NZ_JAZBQR010000023.1, on the reverse strand, counting down.
CAGCTGCCACCCTTATCGGGTATCAAGGACATTCGCATAAGTTCGTACAATTATGCGTTTGAATACACACTTCAGCCCAATTACCCTCTTGCGCATTGCGCCCAATACAGCGGCCGATTTCAGCAGCCCAGCCCTCGTTCAACAGGTGCTTTAATTCTTGCCTGTTGCTTCGTGCTATGGCGGTTGTGCGTGGGGCACCTTCGGGTGCGCCGGGCTCCTTGATCCCTGGTCTGCTAACCCGCGTACAACTGCCACCCTTGATGGGCATCAAGGACATTCGTGTCAGTTCATCCCCACCTGCGCTTGAATCCACACGTCAACCCCGTTAATCTGCTGCGCGTCGCTGACAATCCAGCGATCGGGTTTGGTAGCCCGGTTGGTAATCAAGGCGCACAAGCGGCCTATCCGAATCAGTTGGCACTTTATCTGCGCCAGCTGGTTCGCGTTATGGCGGCTGTGCGCGGGGCGCCTTCGTGCGCGCTGGGTTCCTTGATTCCCGGTCTACCAACCTGCGTACAGCCGCCACCCATTCGTTTGGTAGCGATACGTGGCGGCTCCAACAATCAAGGAGCGTCACCATGACCAAGATAGTCCCCGATCCCCCACCCACCAACATCCTGAAAACCACCGCCTGCGCCACCTTCGGTTCCTGCGAAGACAGCCACGATCCGCTGTTCAGTGTTCGCGCCGGGCTTAACGTCGAAGACGTGCTGATCCACCTCACCATCCTGCTACGTTCCGCCTACGCCACCAATGAACAAGCCTGTCTGGTGGTCGACAGCGAAACCCGGCATCTGCTCTGGTCCACCCGCACGGCCGTTGATATGGCTCAAGGGCTGGCGCAGGCGTTGCTCGGTGGTATGGAGGTTGACCGCTCAAGGCCGGAAACGCGCTAACGGTAAAACGGGCAGTGGCGCTCGCCCTGCCCGCTTTTCAGGCCACGACAGGTTCTGCGTCCAGGCCTTTCTGCACGTACCAGGACAACGGCAGCGTCAGCAACAAGGTGGTGGCCACGATGATCACGGCGAAGGGCACCCCCGTGATATCGCCCAGATGACCAAACACCACTGGCGCCAGCGCACCGCCACCAATCGTGCCGGTGTAGAACACGGCGAAGGCCTGTTCGCGCTTGCCTGGGCCGGCCAGGTCCGGCACGGTGCCATAGAGCACCGACGACGTACCGTTCAGCACCAGCCCCAGCAGCGGCAGGGTCGCCATCAGGCCGTAAAACGGCAGGTACACCGCCAAGATGATCAGCGCAGCGGTAGAGAACTCGGTCAGCCATACGGTCTTCATCATGCCAATGCGTACGCCCAGGTAGCCGCACAGCAACTTGCCGAACGCCCCACCGACGAACAACATCATCAGCGCCAACCCTATGCCTGCCGTCCCGGCCCCTTTGGCTTGCAGCAGGAACGGCAAGAAGGTGAGGAACCCCATCCGCACCGCGCTGTCCAGCGTGCCGGTCAGGACCAGGGCACGCAACCCGCCGACAGAACCCCGCCCGGCGTTTGCCGCGAAGGCTTTACCCTGAGCCGACGCGGGCTGCGCCTGCGCCGGAATCAGCCACCACAGCAGGCCCGCAGCCATCAGGCCGAGCAGGCCCATCAGGGTGACGCTGGCGCGCCAACTGATCAGCATCAGCAGCAGGCCGACAACGCCCGGCAGCAGCGTTTTACCGATGTCCCCAGCGAAGTTGTACTGCGACAACGCTTGCTTGACGCCCCCGCCCGCCTCGTGAGTGTCCGTAATCAACGAAGACGCCAGTGGGTGTTGAGTGCTCGCACCCAATCCCCCCAGCAACAGCGCCATCAACAGCAGGCTCAACCCACCAGCCTGCCCTGCCAACACATAGGCCAGCCCCGCAAGTGCGGTACCGGCCACCAACAGGCGTGCTCTCCCCCAGCGCCTCGCGGCACGGCTTGCCAATAACTGGAAACCGGCCATCATCCCCGAGTAGGCACCACGCAACAGGCCGATCTGGGCATAGCTCAAGGAAAACTGCGCCTGCCAGATCGGCAACAGCACATAGATAACGTCGGTCAGGCCATCATGGACAGCGTGGGCGCCACAACCCGCAATCAACGAGCGGCGACGCACCGTGGCATTAGTAGATTGCACTACAGGCAAAGACGGTCCTTCGTCGTTGAGCGCATTCATCGTGTAGAAATCCCCGCGGGTTGCACGCTGATCACCTCATACAGTCCTGGATGAAGGATACATCGCGACCAAGGGGTTTACAGCCCGTCGAGATCAACCTGCGTCACACACTCAGTACGCCCCTCTCAGGGTCAGCGTAAAACTGCGCGGCTCACCATAGAAGTTGTAGATGTTGGGGGTACCGACTGAGGCGTAGTAGGTGCGGTCCAACAGGTTGTTGATGTGCAGATCGACGCTGTGTTGTTTGTCCAATTGGTAACCGATACGGCCGTTGACCACGGCATAACCACTGTTCACCAGTTCGTCGCGCCAGCCCCGTGAACTCTGTGTGGCACCATTGGCCAGTACCCCAAGGCCGACACTGAACCCCGCCAGGGCGCTCTGCTCATCAAAGCGGTAGTTGCTCCACAGCTTGAGCTGGTCCTTGGGCGTCTGGATCGAGTAGGTTCGCCCCTGGTTCTCCCGGGCTTGCAGGTAGCGCGTCTCCAGGCGGGTATAGCCTGCCGACAGGTCGAGCCCAGCGGCGGGCTTGCCACTGACTTCCAGCTCCCAGCCCTCGCTCTCTACTTCGCCGGCGTTCAGGTAGTAGTTGTCGTTTGGATAAACCGGATCGGCGTAGGCACGGTTCTCGTCGCGCAAATTGAACCAGGCCAGCGTCAGCCCCAGGCGCCCTTCAAGCCATTCGGTTTTGCTGCCGACTTCATACTGGCGCCCTTCACGCGGCTTGAGCACGCTGCCATCCGCCTTCAGTTGGGTCTGCGGTACGAAAATGTCGGTATAGCTGGCGTACAAGGTGATGTTCGGGTTCAACTCATACAGCACACCGCCGTAAGGGCTGATCTGCTGATCGGCTTCAGCGCCGTCTCGCCAGTCCGTGGCATTGGATGGCGCAACGTCGCGGGTACGGCTGCTGAAGGTCGTGGTGCGAGCCCCCAGCACCAGCGTCAACGGATCGGCAAGGCTAATGTTCAGCCGCGAATAGAGACCGTACTGTTCGGTTTCACTCTCTCTGCCCGAGGTGTATGCAATCGTCGGTTCGGGCAGATCATCGAGCCCGTCAAAGGTTGTGCTCCCCCCTACACCACGCCCCGAGCGGCCACGGCTGTTGTACACCTCAGCGTTGGCTCCCAGCAGCAGGTTGTGGGTACGCCCCAGCAACGCGAACGGCCCGTTCAAGAACACGTCCATGCCTTCGCGGGTGTAGTTGTAGGCACCTTGCATGCTGCTGTAACGAAGGGTATCGGTCAGCGGCGCCAGGCCCGATGAGGCATAGGCGTACTTGTAGTTCTGGTACTGTTCCCGCCGGTTGAACGCGCCCTTGAGTACCCATTCGTTGTCGAAGCGATGTTCAAGGCTGGCCGACCACTCATGGGTGTCGTAGCTCAGCCGTCCCCAGTCAGGGGCATGGAAGGTTGAGCGCGACACATCCAGCAACCTGTAGTGCCCCTTGGCGTCCACCAGGTCATACGCCGGTAACCCGGACCAGGGCGCCTGCACCTGCTGCTCTTGAGTGCTGTAGGAAACGTCCAGTGTGGTCTGCGGATTCAGGTCGTAAGCGAGGGCGGCCATCCCCAACCATTTGTCACTGCTGGTTCGATCGTAGAAGTACTGGCGATCCTCGCTCGACAGCACCAGGCGACCGCGCAGGCTGCCGCTGTCATTCAACGGCCCGCTGATATCGCCCTCACGGCGGTAGGTATCCCAGGAACCTGCAGAAAGGGCCCAGTTGGCGGCGAAATGATCCAGGGGCCGCTTCTTGACCAGATTGACCACACCACCCGGCTCACCCGCGCCCTGCAGTAGGCCGGAAGGCCCCCGGAGCACTTCGATGCGCTCGTACAGCGGCAGGTCGAACTGGTTGGACGGGGTCATGCCGTTGTACGAAGGCACACCGTCGTACATCACGCCCAACGCATAACCACGGGACAAATACTGGTAGCTCAAGGTGTCATTGGCGATGAGGGTGACGCCGGTCACTTGCTGCATGGCGTCGGGGACACTGACCATGCCCTGGTCGTCCATCTGCTGACGCGTCACCACACTGACCGACTGAGGAACCTCTCGTGGGCTGAGCGGAGTTTTATTGAATCCACTGACGGTTTCGGCTTTATAGCCGGGCTCCCGTTGGCCGACGACAGTGGTTTCCGGTAAGGCCAGTGGTTGCTCGGCAGCGTTGCTGAACATGCTGACCAATACCAGGGACCAGCCCAGTGGCGCAGGGCCAGGACGTTGTTTTAAAACCATGAGGGTGCTCGCTCGATAATCTGGCGGCAGCCGTCCGGCATGCTCCACAAAGCCCTGATAAAACGCTCTGGATGGCGCCAGCGACTACCCTGTCAACGGACGGCGCGACTCTAGTGCCTCAGGACCTGCGGCTAAAACTGCGACATCCCGCCACGGCCAGGTCATGCCAGGGCCTCCCAGGCAAGCCGCTTTATGGGCGGCTGCCAGGGATGCGGCAGCCTGTCGCACAAAGCTGACAGGCTGGCTCGCCACCGACGTGCCCGGCAAGCGCTACTCAGGGTACCGGCAACCACCTGCGAAACCCCGTGCCGCCCTTGCCCGTCAGTGGGCACCAGGCAAAGTCCCACGGCACCGGTGGAAGTTCTTCCTGCTCCAAATCGGGCGCGAGCATCGGACGAGGCGCCACCTTCCAATCGAAGAGCATCTGCGGTGAACCTTGCCAGGCCAAGACCAACCCGCGCGCCAGGCTGTCATCGGTATTGATCCAACGCGCCGCCGCAGCACTCATGAACGACTCGATGTGCGCGTCGTTGATCCGTGCCCGGTAGCTGGAGCCGAGCAGCCAGCGACACACGCTCAGGTAATACGTCCAGTTCAGTGGCGGATGATTGCGGTACGCCCAGGTCATGAAACCACGAAAGATATTCAGACCATCCGGAGGGTCGAGCTTAAGCAGCGCCGGGCACACATCGAACAACGTGTGCCAGTACGGCAGCAGACGGGCATCCAGGTGCACGAAGCTGCGTGCGTTGCTGGGGTAGTCGGGAAACGGCAGCAGAAAATCCCCTTTTTTCCCCAGTCGGGAAGCCTTGCTGACCAATCGCGAGGCGCCTGACGGAACCGCTAGCGCTCGCATGTCAGCCTCCCCAATGGGCGATTCAAACCTTCAATACCACGCGCCATGTTGCGCTCCTTACCCTGTCACCATTAACCATGGGCACACCCGATTCGGGTGTGCGGAAAAAGCCGGTCATGCGTGACGAGCAGGAGACGCTCGGGGGTTGATCGACGGCCAGCGGGCACGGGGCGACACCCAGAACAATGGCGGTGTGAACGGCCGCGGTGACGCCGCGATAGCACCGATCAGCGCCACCGACGCTGGCGGAATGAATACGGCTTCAAGCGTCTGAGAACAGCAACAATGGACTTGGTCAGCCTTGCCCGCAGAGGATGGCCGCTGTTTGTCGAGCGCAAGCGTGACCTGCTGCACGCTGCCCGCAGAGCAAAAGCTGCCCGTCAGCAACTGCTCAATGCTCAACGCGCCAAAAGCACCGGCCATCGGCAGCGCCATGACCTTGAGCACAATCGCCAGAAACGCCGCGACCCAGACGTTCTGCTGACTGGCGTTACTCATTCCACCCTGCATGCAACACCCTAAGGATGATGACAATCAAACACCCGCCCCCACGCTGTGGCGCATGGGCGACAGCAAGGCGAACAGCGGACGAAGGCCTGCAGCGGTCACCGGCCAATAAGGCCGTCCGCCTGTGAGCGTTAAATCAGAGGGGATGCGCGAGGATTGGCCGAGGGCCAGGAATAACGCGGGGGCGCCTTGCAGCGTTGCTCACGGCCGGGACGTTGTGTTCGCCCCAGCCGTAGCAACCAGCTGAGGCAGAACAGCATGGCAATGCCAAGGCTTAGTGCAGAGCAAATCGGACAAGAAAAACTGGCGCCCCAGCCGCTGGCCGAAGGGCTGCCGAGGTCGGTGCTCGGGCTGGGGGCCTTGCCGCCGAGGGAGGCGCAGAACTGTCCACCCAAGCCATTGAGTTCCAGCCCCATCACCTGCCCGTACCCCAAACCGCAGGCAAACACATTGAACAGAACGCTGAAATACAGCATCCAGGCAATGAGTGAGCGGTCTGAGCGGGCGAGTTTCATGGCGGCGACTTTACCATCGAACCGCAAGAAGGCTGAAGCGCGACTTGGGTCGAACAGACTGGCCAGAAAACCATTGCCGACTATTTTCTATCACGAGCGACATCCCTGTAGGTCTTCGGCAGCTCCCCTGTCCATTGCCGGAACGCCCGAGTGAATGCGGAAGGCTCAGAAAAACCCAGCGCTAGGGAAACAAGACTGATCGACATCGACGTCTGGCTCAAGTAATGGATCGCCATGTCCCGACGCACACCATCCTTGAGCCGTTGAAACTGGCTTCCCTCAGCCGCGAGCTTTCGCCTCAGTGTTCTGTCGGTGAGGTGTAACGCGAGTGCCGCATGCTGAATGGTGGCTTCAGCCAGATTTTCCGAGCGCTCCAGGTAATCCAGCACTCGCCGTGTATAGACGGGGTAATAGGCCGGCCGAGTGAACCAGTCGAATGGCGCTCGCTTCAAATGAACCCTTAGGGCCTCGGGTGTTTGCACCAGCGGTGCCTTGAGTGCCGCCGCATCGAACACCAGGCAGGTCACCGGCTGGTCGAACTTCGCCGGACAGGGAAACATCAAACGGTACTCTGTCAGGTGTTTGGGCGCCGGATGGTCAAACGCGACATGCTTCAGCGAAATCCGCTGGCCAATCAACCAGCTGGGAAAACGATGCCACAACAGCAGTAGAAAACCTCTGAGCAGGTAGTCCGGGTCTTGAGCCGGATCCTTGAGCCGCATCGAAAAAACCGCTTCATCACCGACGACATCAAGCGCCAGGTGCAAGGAGTCATTCACCACATTGTAGAAGTGGCTCAGCTTGTAATACACCGAGTGCAGGTTACGTGAATGAACGACCTGCTTGGCCATGATGGCGAACACGCCCTGCCGACAACGCTGCGCGCCCATGCCCAGAAACTCGTCATCGGCCAAACGCCAGACCGCTCGCATCAAGCGACTGAATTGATCAGGCGTGATCCGCAGATGGGCATTGTCCAGCATGCGTCGATTAAGGCCCGCTTCATTGAGCAGCACCGCCTCGTCAAGCTGAAGACGGCGCCCGGCGTTCATGAGCATTCGGGCGAAATGAATGGAAATGGAATAGCGCTCTATACCCATCGAAGACAGATCCCTGCATCACATCGGCGAAGTCTACCGCCATACCGCTGTCCGTTTATGTCTATTTTTCGACTGGTTTCGTTATTGTCGCCAAGGGCCCTTCCAATGGAAGGTAGCGACCGCCAGCAGAGGCCTGACTGATGCGGGTAAAACGCTGCCATTTCCGACAATTCCCAAGGAACCCGTCCGTGCACGTGCAAGCAGTAAACGTGGTTACAACGCCAGGGACAGCTACTCGTCCGCGCAAGAACCGCAGGCTAAACGTATTGATATACCCGCACCAGGCGACATCCGTTGCGCCCAGCGTGCACACCAACGGCCTGAAGCGCGGCCGATATGCGCCCTCTGCCCTACAGAATTACCGGCTCACACTGCCCCCACTAGCGCGCCTTCATGCGCTGGGCGACGGCTGTGGCCAATGCCAGCGGGCCCATGACAGTCGAGGCGAGCGCCCCATCGCATCTGGCCAATTTGGTCGATTATCGGGCGCAGCTCAACGCAAGGCCTGACGCTTCCAATACCCAATACCCAATACCCATGACACGACCCTGACGTTTGGCCCCAGCAGCGTGAACAGCACGGTCGGCCTGACGCATCGTTTTAAAGAGGATGTCTTAATGAGTGATTACACCCATCCCTATCGCGACAGCGAGTTCGTCCTGCAGCAACTGGTCGAATTTGAAGCCTTGTGTGCATCGGCACATCGGGATGACATCAACGATGAACTGGTGTCCGCGATTCTGGCCGAAGCCGGTCGTCTGGGCTCTGGCGTATTGGCACCGCTCAACAGGATTGGCGACACCCAGGGCGCACGTCTGGGCGAGCACGGCGTTCAGGAAACTCCCGGTTTCGCCGATGCTTATCAGCAGTTCCAGGCCGGCGGCTGGCCTTCGTTGACTGCAGCGGAAATCTGGGGCGGCCAAAACCTGCCGAATGTGATCGGCACTGCCGTCAATGAAATCTGGCATTCGGCCAACATGGCCTTCGCCCTCTGCCCGATGCTGACGCAAGGTGCAATCGAGGCCATCGCCCACCACGGCTCGCCCGCCTTGCGTGATGCCTACCTTGCCCCGTTGGTCAGTGGCGAATGGACCGGCACCATGAACCTCACCGAGCCGGATGCCGGTTCAGACCTGGCCGCGATCAAGAGCCGTGCTATCCCTCAGGGCGACCATTACCTGATCAGCGGGCAGAAAATCTTCATCACTTGGGGCGACCACCAGATGACGGAGAACATCGTCCATCTGGTACTGGCCCGGCTGCCAGATGCACCGGCCGGCGTAAAAGGCATTTCGCTGTTCGTCGTGCCTAAATTCCTGCTTGATGCCCAAGGCAAGCCAGGCGCACTCAACGATGCCCGCTGCATCGCGCTGGAGCACAAGCTGGGCATCCACGGCAGCCCGACCTGTGTCATGAGCTTTGGCGATAACGGTGGCGCCATCGGTTACCTGGTGGGCGAACCACACCAAGGGCTGGCGTGCATGTTCACCATGATGAACCACGCTCGACAAAGCGTTGGCCTGCAAGGCCTGGCCATCTCCGAACGCGCCTACCAACACGCCTTGCAGTACGCCAAGGACCGCCTGCAAGGCACGCGCAAGGACGGTAGCCGCTTCTCGATCATCCACTTCCCGGATGTACGGCGCATGCTGCTTCAGATGAAGGCGTCCATCGAGGCAATGCGAGCCCTGGCACTGGTGGCTGCCGCCGAAGTGGACCGGACCACCTACGCACCTGACGCAGACGCGGCAAAGCTGCATCAAGGTCGCGTCGACCTGCTCACCCCCATCGTCAAGGGGTGGCTGACCGAGATGGCACAAGAGGTGACCTCTCTCGGCGTGCAGATTCATGGTGGCATGGGCTTCATCGAAGAAACCGGCGCCGCCCAGCATTATCGTGACGCCCGTATCCTGACCATCTATGAGGGCACCACCGGCATCCAGGCACTTGACCTGGTCGGGCGCAAGACACTGCTCAACGAAGGCCAGTTGATCAACCGTTTGTTGGACGATATCGGCGAAACCGTCGCTGTGCTGCAACGCTCGACGCACCTCGCCAATCAGGCTGCCGCACTGGAAGGCGCCTTGGGCGCTGGCCGGCAAGCCCTGCGCATTCTCCTCGACAATGCGAAAACCGACGCGCACCTGGCAGGCAGCATCAGCGTGAACTTCATGATGCTGTTCGGCTACCTCTGCGGCGGTTGGCTGATGGCTCGCTCGGCCTTGAGCGCCCAAGCCCTGCTCGACGCCGGCAGCGGCGATCCTCAGTTCCTGAAAGCCAAGCTGGTCACTGCCGACTTCTATGCCGAACAGCTACTGCCGCGCGTGCATGCCCTGCTGACCGCCATTGGCAGCGGCAGCAGAAGCATCATGGCCCTGGACGACGAACAATTTTGACTGCGCGTTCATTGACTAGCCCCCAGTAACGACTGGCACTGCGAACCACTGCGGTGGCCTTTAACGGTCACCGCACGTTTGCAACACACGTTTGCCCCACAACATAGCGATACCCGCCTTGATCGTGTCGGCCTCCCCTTCTGCCCACCCCCAAGAACAATCAGGCGAGCAGCGCTTCGCAACGGCCCTGCTGAGTAAGGACGCGCGTACCCACTGGGCGTTTGATGCCCGGTAGCCCGTCCATTTCTCCCCCTATTTGAGGTTTCCCCCATGCACGCTTCGCGTATTCGACTGGCTTCCCTGCACGACAAGATCATGAGTGCGACGCAGGCAGCACGGCTCATCAAAGACGGCATGACCATCGGCATGAGTGGTTTTGGCGGTGCGGGAGACGCCAAAGCGGTTCCCTTGGCATTGATCGAGCAGGCCAAGCGCACGCCACTGAAAATCAACCTGATTACCGGCGCCAGCCTGGGCGGAGGGCTGGATGGGAAAATGGCCGAAGCCGGCCTGCTGGCACGGCGGATGCCCTTTCAGGGCGATGCGGTACTGCGCAAAGCCATCAACGAAGCGCGCGTCATGTTCATCGACCAACACCTCTCGGAAGTGGTCGAGCAGGTGCGCGATGGTTTCCTGCCCACCCCGGATATTGCGGTCGTCGAAGCGGTGGCCATCACCGAGCAAGGGCATATCGTACCTACGTCCTCCGTGGGCAACTCGGCAAGCCTGGCCCTGGCGGCCAAGCAGGTAATCGTCGAACTCAACCTGGCGAGCAATCCACATTTCGAGGGGTTGCATGACATCTACCTGCCTCAAGATCGCCCTCACCGTGGCCCGATCCCCATTCGTCACTCAAACGAGCGCATCGGTAGCCAGGCGATCGACATCGATCCGTCACGCATCGCCGCCATCGTCATCTGCAACTCGCCCGAGGCGACCGTGACCATGTTGCCGCCTGACAATGACACGCAGGCCATTGCCGACCACCTGGTGCGGTTCTTCGAGCAAGAGGTGGAAATGGGCCGCCTGCCTAGAAACCTGGCGCCGCTGCAAGTGGGCGTGGGTTCCATTGCCAATGCGGTGATGTGTGGCCTGATCAACGCGCCCTTCAACGACTTGGTGCAATACTCCGAAGTCCTGCAGGACTCCACGTTCGACCTGCTTGACGCCGGCAAGCTGAAATTTGCCTCGGGATGCTCCATCACCCTGTCCGGCCCCTGTGGCGAGCGAGTCTTCGGCAACCTGGAAAAGTACGCTGACCGCCTGGTACTGCGCCCCCAGGAAATCTCCAACCACCCGGAAGTCATTCGACGCCTGGGGCTCATCGCAATCAACACCGCGCTGGAGTTTGATCTCTACGGCAACGTGAACTCCACTCACGTCTGCGGCACCCAAATGATGAACGGCATCGGCGGCTCCGGGGACTTTGCCCGCAACGCTCGCCTGTCGATATTCGTGACCAAGTCGATTGCCAAGGACGGGAACATTTCGCGCGTAGTGCCCATGGTCAGCCACGTCGACCACACAGAGCACGACGTGGATATTCTGGTCACTGAGCACGGCTTGGCTGACTTGAGGGGCCTCGCACCTCGAGAGCGGGCCCGGGTGATTATTGATCAATGCGTACACCCAGACTACCGCGCGGCCCTCGATGACTACTTCAGCGCCGCCTGCCTGCTGGGCGGACATACCCCCCACGACCTCAGCCAGGCGTTGAGCTGGCATGTACGTTTGAACAAGACAGGCAGCATGCAGCAACCCAACTGACGCCCTGGCACACCGCTGCAGCGCAAACGCGCGGCACTGCAACTGAACGGCCACCCCCAGGCCGTTCGGTTCTGCGCTAAACCTCGTCACCCGCGCATCACCGCCTACGTGCTGTTCGGTCCCGAACAGCCATTCAGCACTTTGTTCTGTGCAGTGCTTCCAACCTTACCGCTCAATACAGCCAAGCCATTGTTTTAAAAGCACTTTTAAACATGGCATGGTTCTCGCCTTGTTCCTCTCACCCTAGAAATGTGTCGCCCGCTACTGACCGTTAAGTAGCCGGTCGAGCCGTACATGCCTTGAAGAGGAATACGATGAAACTTCTGCACATGCTGTTCTGCACCGCGTTGTTGTTTGGCGCCAACACCTACGCCAGTGACGACGTGCCGTCATTGGCAGGCAAGCGCATCGCCATCAGCATGACCGGCACCAGCCATTACTTCGACGTGAAGGCGTTCCAGGCTCAGGTCGACGAGGTAAAACGCCTGGGCGGTACTCCCATTACGCTGGATGCCGGCCGGAACGACAAAAACCTGGTCACGCAACTGCAAACCGTGGTCACCCAAAAACCTGATGCCGTTATCCAGACGCTGGGTACGCTCAGCGTGATCGACCCCTGGCTCAAACGCATCAAGGCGGCCGGCATTCCCCTGTTCACCATCGATGCGCCCTCGCAGTACAGCATCAACAACACCACCTCGGACAACTACGCAGCGGGCCGTTTGTTGGCGGAGCAACTGGTCAAGGATACCGGTGGCAAGGGCAACATCCTGGTGTTCAACGGTTTCTATGGCGTGCCCGTATGCCGCATCCGCTATGACGAACTGATCAAGGCGCTGGCCGACCATCCTGATCTGAAGGTCATTCAGCCCGAGCTGCGTGACGTCATCCCCAACACCGTGCAAGACGCCCGCTCGCAGGTCGCGGCGTTGCTCAACAAGTACCCAAAAGGTGAGATCGCGGCCATCTGGTCGGCCTGGGACATCCCGCAACTGGGCGCCAGCCAGGCGCTGATTGACGCCGGGCGCACCGAGATCAAGACCTACGGTGTCGATGGCACACCGGAAGTGCTCGACCTGATACAGCGAGACGATTCGCCCATCGGCGCCGTTGTGGCCCAGCAACCCGTCTTGATCGGAAAAACCGCAGTACAGAATGTCGCGCGTTACCTGGCCGGGCAAAAAGACCTGCCTAAGGAAACCCACGTTTCCACCCTGCTGACCACTGCAAACAACCTGGATGAAATGCAACAACTGCGAGGTGACCAATGAGCCAGAAAAGTGATTTCGATATCGGCCGACGCGCCCTGCTGGGCGCTGGCGTTACCCTGGCTGCCGGCCTTGGTCTTTCTTCCCTGGCCCGAGCAGCCAGCCCGAGTGGCGACGCTCCGGTGCCTTCACTGGCGGGCAAACGCATCGCCATCAGCACCGTGGGCACCAGCATCTACTTCGATAGCCGTGCGTTCGCCGCGCAGGTCGAAGAAGTAAAAAGGTTGGGCGGAACGCCCATCACCCTGGACGCGGGGCGCAACGACAAGGCCATGGTCACCCAACTTCAGAACCTGGTCACCCAGAAGCCTGATGCGGTGATCCACACGCTGGGCACCTTGAGCATCATCGACCCCTGGTTCAAGCGTATTGCGGCGGCCGGCATTCCGCTGTTCACCATCGAGGTGCCGTCGCAGTACGCCATCAATACCATCTCGGCGGACAACTGGAGCACCGGCCTGATCCTGGCCAAGAAGCTGGTGGCGGACCTGCGCGGCAAGGGACGCGTGCTGGTGTTCAATGGCTTTTATGGGGTGCCAAGCTGCGGTATTCGTTACGATCAGTTGAAGCTCGTGACCAAGTTCTACCCACAAATCGAGTTCCTCGAGCCGGAGCTGCGTGATGTCATCCCCAACACCGTGCAGGACGCCCGCAGTCAAGTCGCCGCGCTGCTGAACAAATACCCCAAGGGCGAGATCGATGCGATCTGGACGGCCTGGGATTTGCCGCAGTTGGGTGCCAGCCAGGCGCTGATCGACGCAGGGCGCACCGAGATCAAGACCTACGGCGTCGACGGCACACCGGAAGTACTGGACCTGCTTAAACAACCCAATACGCCGGTCGCCGCCGTGGTTTCGCAACAACCGGCACTGATCGGACGCCTGGCGGTGCACAACGTCGCCCGTTACCTGGCAGGTGAACACGACCTGCCCAAGGAAACCTTCGTCGAGACACTGTTGACCACCGCGGACAACGTCGATGACGTTCGCCGCCTCAGGGGTGATGCTTGAACAACATCCCTGCCCTGGAGCTTCGCAACCTGACCAAGCAGTTCGGCGTCACGCGCGCGCTGGACGATGCCAGCCTGCGGGTCCAGCGTGGCAGCGTGCATGGCCTGGTCGGTGAGAACGGTGCTGGAAAATCGACCCTGATCAAGGTACTTGCCGGCATTCATCGCCCGGATGCCGGCAGCCTGTGGGTGGACGGTCAGCAATACACACACTTCACGCCGCGCCAGGTGGCAGGTCTCGGCATTCAGTTCATTCACCAGGAGCGACTGCTGCCCGCCAGTTTCACGGTGAGCGAGGCGCTGTTCTTCGGCCAGGAAATACACCGCGGCCCTTTCGTCGATCGCCGTGCGCAACAGCGGGAAGCCGAACGCCTGCTTGACGCGTATTTCGACCTGAAATTGCCGCCGGATGCATTGATCGGTGAGCTGAGCAGCGCCGAGCAACAGGTGGTGCAGATTACCCGCGCGCTGATCGCCAAACCCAAGGTGCTGGTATTCGATGAGCCCAGCGTCGCGCTGGTGCAACGCGAGGTTGAGCAATTGCTGCGCATCGTCAAGCGATTGCGTGATCAGGGCTTGGCGATCATCTACATCTCTCACTACCTGCAAGAGATCGAACACCTGTGTGACCGGGTGACCGTGTTGCGCAATGGGCGTGATGTCGCCGAGGTCGATCCGCGCAACACGTCGCTGGCAGAAATTACGCGCCTGATGGTCAACCGCGAAGTGGCCGAAATGTACCCCAAGCAGCCGGTCGCATTGGGCGAGCCGCTACTGCAGGTGAGCGGCCTGCAGAAGCGGCATGCCTATCGCGATATCGACCTGCTGGTGCGCCGTGGCGAGATCGTCGGCCTCACCGGGCTGGTGGGCTCCGGCGCCAAGGAGCTGCTGAAAAGCCTGTTCGGCCTGGACCCGGCGCAACAGGGCGAGATTCGCCTGAACGGGCAACTTGTCGAGTTGAACAGTACGCATCAGGCCGTGCGCGAAGGCGTTGCCCTGCTGCCGGAAGAGCGCCGCCGGCAAGGGGTGGCGCTGGACCTGTCCGTTCAGGAGAACAGCACCCTGGCCAGCCTCTCACGCTTCACCCGGTTTGGGCTGCTCTCGGAACGCCGCGAGCAGCAGGAAACCCAAGCCCTGATCGAGCATCTGCTGATCAAGACGTCCGGGCCGCAGGCCAGGGTGCGCCAGCTCAGCGGTGGTAATCAGCAGAAGGTGGCGCTGGCCAAATGGCTGAGCCGGCAGTCGACCCTCTACCTGCTGGACGAACCCAGCGTCGGTATCGACATCGGCGCCAAAGTGGAGATCTACCGTCTGATCGGAAAGCTGGTGGAGCAAGGCGCCGGTGTCTTGCTGCTTTCGTCCGATCTGCCCGAGCTGCTGGGCCTGTGCGACCGCGTCTATGTCATGCACCGAGGGGCCATCGTTGCGCAACGCAAGGCCGCCGAGCTCGACAGCGACACGCTACTGGCGCTTGCGTCCGGCACACATCATCAACAGGAACCCGACTATGTCCACTGATCTCTCCCTGGCCAGCGTGTCGGTCCCACGACGCTCGAACCGCTGGCAATTGAAACTGCTGCGCCATGGCGCCTCGCTGGCGTTCCTGGCGATCTTGCTGGTGTTTGCCAGTACAGCGCAAAACTTCCTTTCACCTACCAACCTCTCGAATGTCTTCGCGCAATCTGCAATCCTCGGCCTACTCGCTTTCGGGCTGACCATCGTGATCATCGGTGGCGGCTCCAACGTGGTATCTGGCGGCCTTGACCTGTCGCTGGCGGCCAATCTCGGGCTGTCGGCCGCCGTCTATGCCACGCTGAACAACGCGGGCGTCAGTGCGGCCAGCAGCATCGCCCTGACCTTGGCATGCGGCCTGGCCATCGGTGCGCTGAACGGCCTGGTGGTGGTCGGCCTGCGCCTGCCGCCACTGCTGGCGACGCTGGCCAGCATGAACCTGATTGCCGGCCTGGAGCTGGTGTTGACTGAAAATACCGTGCTGCCAACCGAGTCAGCGCTACTGGAGCTGCTCAGTTTTGGTCATTGGCTGGGGCAGCCGGCATTGGCCTGGGTGTTCCTCATGGCCGCGCTGCTGTTGACGCTGCTGATCCAGTTCAGTCGTTACGGCCTGCGCCTGTATGCCGTTGGCGAGTACCCGGAAGCAGCGACCGCAGCAGGCCTGCCTGTGGCGGCCTATCAGTTCTCCAGCTACCTGCTCAGTGGTCTGTGCGGGAGCCTGGCGTCGTTTTGTTCGGCCGCCTGGTTCAGTGGAAGCACTACCGGCTCTGGGGAGATGCTGCTGTCGGTTGTAGCCATCGCCTTTCTAGGCAGCGTGTTCTCCCGCCGCCTGCGCCCGAGCATCAGCGGTACATTGCTGGCCACGTTGCTGGTGGGTTTTCTGGTCAATGGTTTCCAACTGCTGAACATCTCCAGCTTCTGGGTCAACGGTGTACAGGGTGTATTGATTCTACTGGTCGTCGCCAGTTCAAGCCTGCTGCGTGGGAGATCGTGACATGAACCAATCAACCACAGTGCTACCCAGCACCGCCTCGGTATCAATCAGTCGTCAATGGCTGCGCCTGGTCTTGCCCGTCTTGTTCCTGGTGCTGCTGGTATTTTTCGCGGTCAATGCACCCGGTTTTCTCAGTGTGGGCAACCTCAGCAGTGTATTGCTCAACAATTTCGCCCTCCTGGCCATCGTCGCCATCGGCATGACGCTGGCAATCAGCGCTGGCGGTATCGACCTTTCGGTGAGCGTAGCGTTGGATCTGGCTGCACTGACGTTCGTCGTATCGCTCAATGCTGGCTTTGGGCTGTTTCCGGCAATCGTGTCCGCGATACTGGTGGGCGGCCTGACCGGCGTATTCAACGCAGTGTTGATCAGCGGGCTGCGTATTTCGCCATTCCTGGCGACGCTCGGTACGCTCTTTATCGGCACCAGCGTGCAGCAGTTGCTCTCCGACGGCGGCCAGCCGATCTACCTGGCTGCACAGGCACGCCCTGCCCTGGCCAGCATCGTCGTGCTCGGCATTCCGCTGCCGCTACTGATCGTTGCAATTTTGGCGGCGGGTTACGGTGTAGCGCTCGCCAAAGGCCGCTTCGGCCGTCAGGTGCTGGCCATCGGCGAACAACCGGAGGTCGCGCGCTACAGCGGTGTGCCGGTGCAGCGCATCACCGCCCGGGTGTTCATCGCGTGCGCCCTGGCCTGCTCAGTCGCGGGTATTTTGCTGAGCAGCACAGTGAATGCCTACGTACCGATGTCGGGTAACGCCTTTCTGATCAATGCCATCGGCGCCGTATTTATCGGCACCACCCTCAACCGCCATGGGCGGGCCAACGTACCGGGTACACTGCTGGGCGTACTGTTCCTGAACATCACCGCCAATGGCCTGCTGCTGATCGGCTGGAACTTCTACTGGCAACAGGTGGCCACGGGCGCACTGATTCTGCTGGTGCTGTCGTTCAGCTACCTTGGTCGCCGCGTATTCAAGGACCCGTCCTGACCACCCCTGTAGGAGTTGGCTTGCCAACGATGCAGACGCCACGGTCTCGCTGGCACTTCGCCGACGCCATCGCAGGCAAGCCAGCTCCTACAGGAAATGCAGTGTTCTGTGTGGATCGTTGTGAGCGTTGGCTTGCCAACGATGCAGACGCCTCGGACTTGCTGACACTGCGCTGAAGCAATCGCACAGTCCATCCCTGTAGGAGCCGGGCTTGCCCGCGATGCAGGCGCCGCGAAGGCACTGACACCCCGCGGATACCATTGCAGGCAAGCCTGCTCAGGTGAAACCAGCCGGTGGTGCCGCTGCAGGGAATGGATATGTTCACAAGGCGAATGACACACCTGCCATGCCGATCCCTCGGGATGGCAGGTGTGTTTTGCTCAGGTCAGTGCCACACCGTTAAGGTAGTGGTCGCCCAAGCGACGGCGCAGTTGCGACAACGGTACGGCATCGCCCTCAATCGACGGGCGCGGCGTTTGCCTTCCGGTCAGTTCGACCTGCAGTTCACTCGCCCGTTGTGCCGCTTCTGCGGCAGCCAAGCGTGCGGTGGCGGCCTCGACCGACGAGCGCCCGGCCTGCGCCAGCAACGCATCAGCGGCAGCAATACGCACCTCCAGGTCACCAATACTTGCGATGGTCAGGGTATCGTCCTTCAACGGGCTGCCTTGCAAGTGTTCGACCAGCGCACGTTGAACATTTTGCGCGAACCCCAGGTCGGCCAGTGTATGAGCGTGAGACATAAGCAGGTCCTCAGTTCCAGGAGTGACGTTGTGGATTGACGCCGTTCAGGCGCTGGTTGCCGATCAGGTGGTATTTCCAGCGCACCGGATCGTGCAGCGTATGCGTGCGCGCGTTACGCCAGAAACGGTCCAGCCCCTGGCTGGCAGACACACTGCGCGTGCCACCCAGCTCCAGCAGCCGGGTCGACGCCAACAAAGCGATCTCGGTAGACAGGACTTTGGCCTGGCCGACAACCACCGAGGCGTGGGCGACGCTCGCCTCGGTAGGCTCCGCAAGCGCAAGGTCCACGGCCTGGGCGGACGCCTGGAGGATCGCTTCGGCAGCGTGCAGGCGCCAGGCCAGATCGCCAATAGCAGCCTGGCTCAGCGGGTCTTGCCATCCGTGCTGCAAACCACTGTCGACCCACGGGCGCGCCTCTCGCGCCACACGCAGGGTTTCGGCAAACGCGCCTCGGGCAATGCCGGTGTCCACTGCAGCCTGAATGATCTGCGACACCGGCCCATCGGCGGTGGGTCGGTCATAGGCTTTCCAGGCCGGAATCACGGCGCTGAGCGGCACGCGTACGCGGTCAATCAATGCCTTGCCACTGGCGGTGGTGCGCTGCCCAAAGCCATCCCAGTTATCGACAATGCTCAGCCCTTGCGCATCCCGTGGCACAAACGCAATGAACGGCCGGTTCTGCTCATCCACCGCCGCCGTCGGGACGATGTGAGCGAACAGCGCGCCGGTGCAATAGAACTTCTCGCCCTCCAGCACCGCGGTGTCGCCCTCAAAATGAATGCGTGTTTCAAACGCAGTGACGGTTTTGCTCTTGGCTTCAGAGAAGGCATTGCCGAACCGATAGCCGGCAAGCACCTTGGCAAAATAGTGATGTTGCTGTGCCTCGCTCCCGGTCAACAACAGGTTATTGATCACACCGTAGTGATTCTGCGGCAACTGCCCCAGCGAGGAGTCCGCCGCTGAAACGGTTGCCACGACCTCGGTCAGCGTGGCGTAGGACACACCAGCACCACCATGGGCCTTGGGAACGGTAATGGCCCACAGGCCACTCTCGGAAAAGCGGTCCAGCTCCGCCCACGGCAGACGTCGCTCGCGATCACGCGCAACGGCTTCTTGGGCAAAATCCTGGGCCAGGCGCTGGGCCACCTCAATGGCTTCGGCATCACTACGAATAATATGGGCCGGACGCCGAGGCGCTGAAACGGCCTGCTCGGGCAGGCGGGTATGCAGTCTATCGGTCATGCGTGACTACTCCATGCGGTACAGGTAAGAAAGGGCTACAGCACAGGCTTACAAGCGGAAATCCAGCGGGTACTCGACGATGAAACGCACTTCGTCAACGTTGGACTCGGCCACGTGATCGCCGCCGACACGGTGCGTGGCCTGCATCAGGTTGAATGAGAGGTCCTTGGCCGGCCCGCTCTGCACCACATACTTGATCCAGACGTTGCGCTCCCAGTGGCTGCCATCCTTGATGCCGCTGTAGTAGCTGTAGGCACCCCCGGCGCGGCTGCCATCGATGTCGGTACCGCGCACGTAACGCGTGGTCAGGGTGAGGCCCGGCACACCGAGGCCAACGAAGTTGTAGTCATAACGCGCCTCCCAGGCACGCTCGTTGGGGTTGTTGAAGTCCGATATCTGGGATGCGGCATCCAACTCAAGGTCGTAGGTGTTCCAGACATAGTCGAACGGCGTGTCACCGTCGATCCGCGTGTAGCTCAACTTGAAGGCATGGGCGCCATAACCCAGCCCGGCATGGGCGCTCCAGGAGTCGTTGTCGATCTTGCCGGCCAACGCCTTGCCGCTGTCGCGGGTGCGGTAGTAGTTCAGGCCGGTGTTGACGCTCAGGGCCTCGTTGATCGGCTGCACAAAATCGAAGCGGGCAAATGACTGGTTCCAGATGTCGTCAAGTCGGCTGGTGTGCAACTTGAAGCTCAGTTGGTCGTTGAACACATAGTCACCGCCCAGGTAGATCACATCGTTGGCGCCCTTGAAGAGCCCTGCGTACACCGTGCCGAGGTCGCCACGGTGGTTGCTGGCGTTGCGATCGCTGCTCGACTCAAGCTTGCCGCCCTGCAGGGTCAGGCCCTCCACGGAGGTGTTACGAAACACCAGGCCACGCAAGGTCTGGGGCAACAGGCGGATATCGCTGGCATAGAGTACCGGGCTGGTCGGGCGCACATCGCCGTAGCGCACTTCGGTGTCGAAGGCCCGCACCTTCAGCGCCGCGCCGACCTTGCTGTACTCATCCTTGGGTTCGCCATCGAAGTTGGCGCCAGAGCGAGAAACGATGCCAGGCACCCCCACACCGTTGCCGACCACACCATTACCGCCATCAAGCTTGAGGCCCAATACGCCCTGCACATCCAGGCCAAAGCCGACCGTGCCCTGAGTGAAACCGGATTGCACATCGGCAATCACACCGTGCCCCCATTCGCGGTGCTGGCTCTGCCGTTCACCGGTATTGGGGTTGCGGGCGAAATCGCCGTTGCGGTAGTCCTGGCTGAAGAAGTAGTTGCGATTGAGCACATGTACCTGAGTGCCCTCAAGGAAGCCTTCGCTTTCTTCGCTGGCGGCAAAGGCCGGGCTGGCCAGGGCAAGGGTCAATGAAAGGGCTGTTCGATGGTTGTTTCCAAAACGCATGGCAAGGTCCTAGTAGTTGCGTATGTAACGCCCGTGCAGGCGCTGTTCACTCAACTATTTCAACAACCATGCCAATTAATTAATCGTTATATATCAACAACTTAAAATACAAACCTGAGAAACGTGAATTTTACCAACGGGCAAACTGACCGATCAGTGTTGCGTGCCACACAGCACATTCGAAGGTCGACACCCGAATACCGTCAGGCACAGCCGAACACCATCCACCGCAGGCGGATTCGCACGCGGAAAGTCATGTTGTATGTGGGCTGGAAAAGGAGAGATCAGTTGCGGGGTACGGTAGAAAACCGCACCGATGGGCGCACAGGCACCCATCGGGAGAGGAGGAAAACGAGTGCCTGAGGTGCCTCAGTCGGCCTTGCCACCGAGGTAGAAATGCTGGATGTCTTCGCGGGCGGCCAACTCACTGGCGGCGCCCTCACCCACCACCCGGCCGTTCTCCAGAATGTAGGCATAACTGGCGTGACGCAGCGCAACATTGATGTTCTGTTCGGCCACCAGAAAGCTCACGCCTTCCTGAGCATTGAGCTGGGCAACGATATCGAAAATTTCCTCGACGATGATCGGTGCCAGCCCCATGGACGGCTCATCAAGCAACACCAGGGAGGGCCGGGTCATCAGCGCACGCCCAATGGCCAGCATCTGCTGTTCGCCGCCCGAGGTCAGCCCCGCCTGGGTCTTGCGCTTGGTCTTCAACCGCGGAAACCAGGTGTAGATCCGCTCCAGGTCCTGCTCCAGCTCACGCCTGGAGGGGTTGCGCAAAAAGCCGCCACTGCGCAGGTTTTCCTCGATGGTGAGATGGGCAAACACATGACGCCCTTCCAGCACATGGACAATGCCCTGGCGTGCCAGCACGTTGGCCGCGACCCCGGCGGTGTCCTGCCCGCGAAAGTGGATCTGGCCGCGGGTAACCCGCGCCCGGTCGGCCTGGACCAGGCCGGAGATAGCCTTGAGCGTGGTGCTTTTACCTGCACCGTTGGCCCCCAGCAGGGCGACAATACCGCCCTCCTCGATGCGCAGGGAAACGCCGACAACCGCGAGGATGGCGCCGTCATAGACCACTTCGATGTCCTCGACGGCGAGCAGTTCGGCACGCTCGACATCAGGACGGGTTACTGTATTCATCTATACGCACCTTCTACTAAGCTCAGGGCGCACCGTTCAGGATCGCGGTACGCAGGGCAGGCATCACTTACTGCTCAGCCGCGCAATCGCGTGCTTGAACACCTTTTTCTTTGGCGTACTCGGCAGACTTGGCATCGATCAGTGGGCGCAAGGTCGTACGGTCGGCCTGAACCCAGTCGGTGATCAGGTTCCACTGCTTGCCGTCCCACTGCTGTACCTTGGCTGCACCGCCGCCCTCATGGTCATCACACGACAGTTTGAGCGGCTGCATCAGGCCCAGAAACCCGATCTCCTTGAGGCGTGCATCGTCGAGGTTCAAGTGCTCCAGGCCCCAGCGTCCCTCTTCACCGTTGAGTGGACGGTTGCCGAATTTTTTCTGCCCGGCGCGTATCGCCTCTACCGCGATGGCCGCATTCACCAGCCCGGAGTTGTAGTACACGCTGCCAAAACTCTTGGGGTCCTTGAGGTCACTTTTGCCCTTGTCGAGAATGTGCTGCTTGATGCGCTGGTGAATATCGAAGGTGGCACCGCCTGGGTATGGCGTCAGCGCCAGGTAGCCTTTGCCCGCCTCGCCCGCGGGCAGTACGTCCTCATTCGAGCTGGCCCAAATGTCGCCGACAATGTGGTCTACCGGATAACCGAAGCGCGCCGCCGTCTTAATCGCCACCGGCGTGGACACGCCCCAGGTACGCAGGAATACCCAGTCCGGCTGGAGTTGGCGCACCTTACGCCACTGCGAAGCCTGCTCGTTCCCAGGATCGGCCACCGGGATCTGGATGTTCTCGAAACCATACTTTTCTGCCAGCAGCTGCAGCGGCCCCTGGGTTTCACGGCCGTAGGCGGAGTCGTGATAGACGGTGGCAATCTTCTTGCCCTTGAGCTTGTCCAGGCCCCCCTCGCGCGCTGCTACGTAATTGATGAATGCCGAGGCCTCGCTGTAGAAGGTCAACATGGCTGGGAAGTTGTACGGGAACACACTGCCGTCGGTGGCCTCGGTGCGGCCATAGCCGAGCGTGATCAGCGCAATCCTGTCAGCGGCAGCCTTGTCGGCCAGGGCGTACGCAGCGGGTGCTCCGTTGGGCTGATAGAGGGCCACGGGGGCTCCATTGAGGCCGTTCTTGAAGCGCTCATAGCACTCGATGCCCTTCTCCGCCGTCCATTCGGTCTCGCATTCCTGCCACACCAACTTGACGCCGTTGATGCCGCCTTCCACTTCATTGATGTAACGCAGGTAGTCGATCATCCCGGCCCACACCGGAATACCACTGGAGGCATAAGCGCCGACGCGGTAGGTGGCCAGGGGAAAGAATTGTTCTGTGGCGGCGGCCTGTGCTGGCTGTGGCAATGCCGAGTAGAGGCCTAGCGCCAGGGCGAGCGCGGTGGCGCTGTATTTGAGGGTTGCATTCAGGATCATGGGTTCTCTCTCGTCCTTTCGCCGCGCGGCAACCCAAGGGGTGCCGCGGGCAGGTGCTTTCATGAGGCAGACAGGCTTACTGTTCGGCCGCGCAATCACGTGGGGTGATGCCCTTTTCCTTGGCGTAGGCGGCGGACTTGGCCTCGATCAGCGGCCGCAGCGTGTCGCGGTCGGCTTGCAGCCAGCCCGTCACCAACTGCCACTTTTCCCCGTCCCATTGCTGCACGCGGGCGGCACCACCGCCCTCGTGATCAGCACACGACAGTTTCAAGGGCGGGAGCAAGCCCTCGAAGCCGCTGGCCTTGAGGCGCGCCGCATCGATGTTCAAGTGTTCAAAGCCCCAGCGTGCTTCCTCGCCATTCAACGGGCGATGGCCGAACTTGGTTTGCGCAGTGCGCAGTGCCTCAACCGCGATGGCCGCGTTGATCAAGCCGACGTTGTAGTACACCTTGCCGAAGTAGGCTGGGTCCTTGAGATCGCTCTTGCCGGTGTCGAGGATGTACTGCTTGAGGCGTTTGTGAATCTCGAACTCCGCGCCGCCAGGGAACGGTGCCAGCGCCTGGTAGCCCTTGGCCGCGGTGCCGGCCGGAATCACATCAGCCTCGGAGCCGGCCCAGACGTCACCGATGATGCGATCGACCGCAATGCCAAAGCGTGCTGCGGTCTTGATACCGACCGGCGTGGACACGCCCCAGGTACGCAGAAACACCCAGTCCGGCTTGATCTGGCGCACCTGGCGCCACTGCGCGGACTGCTCGTTACCCGGATCGGCCACCGGGATCTGGATGTTTTCAAAGCCGTACTTCTGCGCCAGCAACGCCATCGGCGCCTGGGTCTCGCGGCCATAGGCAGAGTCGTGGTACACGGTCACGATCTTCTTGCCCTTGAGTTTGTCGAACCCGCCTTCGCGCTGGGCGATGTAGTTGATACCCACCGACGCCTGGCCGTAGTAATTGAGCAACAACGGGAACGCGTAGGGGAACACGCTACCGTCGGTGGACTCGGTACGCCCGCCCGCACCATCGATCAGCGGGATCCGGTCAGCTGCGCCCTTCTCCATCAACGCATACGAGCCCGGCGTACTGTGGGTGAAGAAGAACGCGGTCGGTGCGCCGTTCAAGCCACCCTTGTAGCGCTCGTAGCACTCGACGATGCGATCAACGCTCCACTCGGTCTCGCACTCCTGCCAGACCAGCTTGACGCCATTGATGCCGCCCTCGACTTCGTTGATGTAGCGAAAATAGTCAATCTCGCCAGCCCACCAAGGGATGCCACTGGAGGCATAGGCGCCGACCCGGTAGGTGGCCATGGGCACAAACTGTTCATTGCTGGCGGCCTGCGCCACCGCGGGCAGCAGGGACTGGAAGCCAAGCGCAAACAAGGCGCTGATGAGGGTACGCTGGAGGGGGTTACGCATGTCGTTCACTTCTTTGAGATGGAGTGTGGTTCGTCCCCTCCCGTGGTCGGGTCAAGGTGCATGGAAATCTTGATCGCGCTAGAAGCGCAGTGGCCAGGTCCTGAGCCGGTCGCGCAGGTTGCCGAACAGGCGTACCAGGCCTTCCGGTTCCTTGATCAGGAACACGATGATCAGCGTGCCAAAGATGATTTTCTGCAGGTTCTGTAACTGACCGGCATCGACATTGCCGCCGAACAACCACTGCCCGGCATGGTTGAGAAAGATAGGCATCAGGCTGATGAACGCGGCACCGACGAAGTTGCCGGCAATGCTGCCCATGCCGCCGATAATGATGATGAACAGGATCTGGAACGAGCGGTTGATATCAAAGCTGCCGGCGCTGGCCGTCCCCAGGTAGGCGAACGCCCAGAGCGCACCGGCAATGCCCAGGTAGAACGAACTGACCGCAAACGCCAGACGCTTGTAGCGATCCACCGGGATGCCGATCACTGCCGCGGCCGTGTCCATATCGCGGATCGCCATCCAGTTGCGGCCGATCTGGCTGCGCACCAGGTTCACCGCAACCCAGGTCAGCAGCACCACACAGCTCAAGGTCAGCAGGTAGCGGCCGACCGGTGAGGCCAGGCTGTAGCCGAACAGTTCCAGGCGTGGCGCACTGATGGTGCCGGACGACGCATAGTTGTAGAACCAGGGAAACTTGGCAAACACCCACTCAATGAAAAACTGTGCGGCAAGTGTGGTGACCATCAGGTAGAAGCCTTTGATTCTTGCGCTGGGGATACCGAACAGCATGCCGAGGAACGCGGCAATCAACCCGCCGCCCACCAACGCCAACGGCAGCGGGATACCCGGCACTCGCAGCAACAGGCCATAGGTGGCAAAGGCGCCGACCGCCATGAAACCCGCAGCGCCAACCGACGTCTGGCCGGTGTAGCCGGTCAACAGGTTCAAGCCCAGGCCGGCCAGCGACAGCACCAGAAACGGGATCAGGATTGCATTGAGCCAGTAGTCATCGCCCAGCAGCGGCAAGGCCACGAAGGCCACCAGCAGCAGGAGCGCCAGGCCCAGGGGCCAGCGCCGACGTACCAGGATCAGGGGCGCATCGTCAAAGCTGGTGGTGAGGCGCGCAGTAGTCGTGGTCATACGATCACACTCGTTCGATGGCACGGTCGCCAAACAGGCCGGCCGGGCGGATATAGAGGAATACCAAGGCGAGGAAGTAGGCGAACCAAGGGGTGATGCCACCGCCAATCAGCGGGCCGATATAGGCCTCGGCGAGGTTCTCGGCAGCACCGACAATCAGCCCGCCGACGATGGCTCCGCCAATCGAGGTGAAACCGCCGATGATCAGTACCGGCAGGGCCTTGAGGACCACCAGTGACAGCGAGAACTGCACCCCCTGACGCGCGCCCCACAACAAGCCGGCCACCAGCCCGACCATCCCGGCCACGGCCCAGACAATCTGCCAGATGCGGTTGAGGTTGATGCCAATGGACAAGGCCGCACGGGTATCGTCCGCCACCGCACGCAGGGCTATACCGATTCGCGTGCGGTTGAACAGCAATGCCAGCAGCGCGACCAGTACTGCGGCAACCGCGGCAGCAACCAGGTCGAACTGGCTGATCATGACCTCGCCCACGAACAACGGGATATCCTCGATGCCCAGGTCCAGCGCCCGTACCTGGGCGCCCATCAGCCCTTGCGCCAGCCCTTCGACGATGAAGGACAGGCCGAGGGTGGCCATGAACAGGGTGATCTGCGAGCGGTTGACCAAGGGCCGCAATACCAGGCGTTCGATCAGCAGGGCGCCGATGATCATCACTACCAGGGTCAGGGCCAGCGCCAGCACGAAGGGCACGCCCTGCTCGTGCAGGCTGACAAAGGTCAACGCAGCAAACAGCAGCATCGCACCCTGGGCGAAGTTGAACACGCCACTGGCCTTGTAGATCAGCACAAAACCGATCGCTACCAACGAGTACATGGTGCCGGCGAGCAAGCCACCGATCAGGGTTTCCAAGAAGAAATTCATCAGTGCACGGTCCCCAGGTAGGCAGCGATTACGTCAGGATTGGCCTGCACCTCAGCGGGCGTGCCATCACCGACTTTGCGCCCGTAGTCGAGCACCACGACGTGGGCGCAGAGGTCCATGACCACCTTGATGTCATGCTCAATCAGAATCACCGTGGTGCCCAGGTCGCGGTTGATGTCGGCAATAAAGCGGCTCATTTCCTGTTTTTCCTCGGCATTCATGCCGGCCATGGGTTCGTCGAGCAGTAATAGCGTTGGCTGGGCAATCAGGGCGCGGCCCAGCTCAACGCGCTTTTGCAGGCCATATGCCAGGCTGCCCACCGCGACGTCGCGCCAGGGCTGCAACTCCAGGAACTCCAACACCTGCTCGGCACGTTCGGCGAACACCCGCGCCTCGCGCCGGGCCCGTGGCAAGCCCAGCGCCTGCTCGAGAAAAAAGCTGCGCTGGAAACGCGACAGGCCAGTGAGCAGGTTGTCCAGCACGCTCATGTTCTTGAACAGCGCGTTGTTCTGGAACGTGCGGCCGATGCCCAAGCGCGCTGCCGTCAGGGGATGCGGGCGCTGCAGCCGCTCGGCATCGAACACCAGCTCGCCTGCATCGGCACGGTAGACACCGTTGAGGATGTTCAACAGCGAGCTCTTGCCCGCGCCGTTGGGGCCGATCAACGCGCAGATTTCGCCACGACGCACGGCGAACGACAGGTCGTTGATGGCCTTCACGCCTTTGAACGACAGGGAGATGTTGCGGACTTCAAGAAGCGTACTCATGCGACACGCTCCAGGTCCTCGTGCAGCCACAACAGCCGGCCAGGCGCACGCTCGGCATTGGCCGGGTGTTCAATGTGGGCCACCCGCTGGAAACCGAGCAAATGGCGCACCCGCGACTTGATCCAGCGGCGCAAGCCACGCCGAGGATTCGCCAGGGTCCAGTCGCACAAGCGGCGGCGCCAACTGCCTTGAGGTGCCAGCCGTGCCTCGATTTCCTCAGCCAGTGTCTGTGCACGCTGAGCAGATAACAGCAGTGCAGTCGGGGCGATTTCACGGCGGTCGCGGCGCGCCGTTTCACGGGTTTCCGGAAAGGCAAAACCTTCGCCACGTTCCAGCCAGCGGCTTAGCACATGAGCCAGGCCCTGGGCCCACTCCGTGCCTTCATCAACCCAGACCACCGCATCACGAGCGGCCTGAGCCCACCCCTGACGAGCGTGATACAACGGTTCACCGCTAAACAGTGTCGCCAAGGGCAATACCTGGAACGCGCCGTGCGGTGCGGTGCTGGCCTGGGCGCAGAACAGTCGCAGTGGCGCCAGCGAGTCAAGCCCAGCCAGACGCCAGTGAGCAACGGTCTCGCGGCGCTGCACGAAGGCAAAATCCGCTCGCAGCAGACGCAACTGCCGCTGCAACACCTCGCCACGGCTCTGCGGGCTGATGA
The DNA here is from genome assembly GCF_036348395.1 of Pseudomonas sp. AL 58. Lineage (NCBI taxonomy): Bacteria > Pseudomonadati > Pseudomonadota > Gammaproteobacteria > Pseudomonadales > Pseudomonadaceae > Pseudomonas > Pseudomonas sp. AL 58. Next base: position 1,173 of record NZ_JAZBQR010000023.1, on the reverse strand, counting down.
CTGCGCTGTATCCACCCAGGCTGTGGGCCGCGATTGCCAGGATCAGCAGGGACGGCTCAATCGCACCGCACAACACCAGCCGCGCTTCAGGCACAAAACCCTGCTGACGCAGGCCGGCAGCGCACCGTTCAACTTCACGCAACACATCGATCCAGCGCCAGGCCTTCCAAGTGCCTTGGCGACGGTGACGCAGGGCGATCTGCAACGGTTTTTCCCTGGCCCAGCGACGCAGCGCCGACAGGGCAAAGTCCGGCACCACGTCAAGCGGCCGGGTGTTCAGCTCATGGACCTTCATAGGCAACTCCTGGAAGGCCCAGACCGCTCATCTCAACGATGCTCAACTGCATTTCACGTGGCACTGGGCTGCTCCTGTCTACTCAGCTTCGCACCACTGTCCGGTGCGTTTGAAAGCTATGTAACAGGATCCGTGCCAACAGATAATTTATGTTTATTTTCAAATACTTAGATTAAAAATAATGCCACCGACTCGTGCCTGCGTGGCGACAGCCTGTTGATCAACTGTTCGTGCATGGACAGTTGATCAACGCCCTACCCTGCCAGAAGAACGCACCCGACCACCTGAGCGGGCAATCAGCGCCGCGCGACCTTGAGCACGGGTGCCATCCCTGTGCGTTATCCCGTTTCCCCTTCCCCAAGTAGTCCGAAACTCCCAGCGCGCCTAGGAGTATCGGCCAATGCGCAATCACCGGCGCTTTTACATAGTTGTGGCATGTAGCAGAAAGGGGCTGCGGTCAGGTCTCGAAGACTGAAAACTGTCTGGAGAAAGTCATGACTATTTACAAAAAAAGCTCATCCCTGAAGAACGACCTAGCCAGTTATACCGGTGCAGATCTTTCGCCCTTCACTCAAGGTTTCAAAGCGAGCGACAGCACGACGTTTACATTCCTGAGCAATCCCGCCGCCCTGACTGCACCGACGGTCACCACCGACCTGAAAGACTACGCTCCTGGCAGCACAGCCGTCATTACGGCCAGCGGGTTCGCCGCCGGCAGTACCGTGAAACTCGAAGTGGATCATGTCACCGACGCTGGCGCAGACAGCGTGTGGGGCACGCCTGACGATGTACTCAAGACCGATACTGGCGAGGGGCACGACCCCTGGTATGTGACCGACGGTGGTACCGGCGATCTCGACGGCCAGGTCAACGGCAGC
>NZ_JAZBQR010000022.1:0-91864 GCF_036348395.1 Pseudomonas sp. AL 58 | reverse complement strand
ATCATATAGGCGCGTTGCTGCGGGGCGACCGTTAGTAACGGCGCCTGTGTTGGCGCGCAGCTCAGGTCCAGCTGGTCAAGGGCCACGACTTCGACGCCTTCCGGCCACGCCAGTGCCAGCGCAGCATCGCTCAGCACCCACTGCAGGCCCGCATCCTTGACCATGTAGGCCAGGCGCTCGGCCGGGTACTCTGGGTCCAGCGGCACGTAAGCGCCCCCGGCCTTGAGGATCGCCAACGGGGCGAGAATCAGTTCCAGCGAACGGTCCAGCGCGACGCCAACCAGGGTTTCCCGGCCCACGCCCAGATCGATCAAGCGATGGGCCAGCTGATTGGCTCGCTGCTCCAGCTCAGCGAAAGTCAACGAGCGCTCGCCGCACACCAGCGCCACGGCGTCGGGACGCAAGGCGGCTTGCTGGCTGATGGCCTCATGCACCAGCGGCAGGTGTGGCGTAACGCCCGCTGGCTGGCTCCAGGTGTGCAGTTGGCGATGCTCGTCGGCATTCAACAGGGCCAGCTCGGCCAGCGGTCGAGACGCCCGCTCAGGCAACTGCGCCAACAGGGCCAGCAATCGCTCGGCGATACGCACAACGCTGCGCTCATCGAAGCGCTTGTGCGCGTAGCTGAAGGTCAACACAAGGCTGCCGTCGGCCTGTTCTTCACTGTCCAGGCTGAGGTCAAACGGGGCATCCCCGAGCAACCGTTGCAGGCCCAGCAATTGCAGGCCCGGCAAGGCGTGCAAGGCACTGTGATCCTGTTGCTGGTGGTTGAATGCCACCTGGAACAACGGGGTGTGGCCCAGGCTGCGCTCAGGCGCCAAGGCGTCCACCAGTTGCTCGAACGGCAGATCCTGATGGGCCTGGGCATCCAGCACCTCGCTGCGCGACTGGCGCAACAGCGCAGCAAAGCTTTGCTGTGGATCGACATCGGCACGCAGTACCAGTGTGTTGACGAAGAAGCCGACCACGCCTTGCAGCTCCCGACGCGGACGATTGGCCACTGGCACGCCGAGACGAATGTCACGCTGCCCACTCAAGCGTTGCAGCAAGGCCTGGAACGCGGCCAGCAGTAGCATGAACAGGGTGCCGCCTTCGCCCAGCGCCAGGCGCCTTAACAGTGCAACCCGCGTGGCCGGCACGACCACGCTGTAACGGGATGCCAACTGGGATGATTGCTCGCCGGTAACGCTATCGACAGGCAATTCCAGGACCGGCTGTTCGCCGCCCAGGCGCGACGTCCAGTAGTTCAATTGCCGCTGCTGTTCGTCGTCACGCTCAAGGCGCAAGCGCTGCCAATCGGCAAAGTCGACGTAGCCCACCGGCAGCGCTGGCAAGGTCAACGCCGTGCGGTCGCAGGGCTGCTCGCAAAAATGCGTGTAGAGCCGGGCGAACTCGTCGATCAGCACGTGCATCGAGCTACCGTCAGCGATGATGTGGTGCAGGTTGACCAGCAGCAACGCCTCATCGTCGGCGCGCTGAAGCACCTGCACACGGATCAATGGCCCGCACTGCAGATCGAACGGCTCACGCATTGCCTGATCGGCACGTGTGCGCAGTTGCTCCAGGCTGTCGGCAGGCCAATGGTTGAAGGTCACCTGCAAGGCATCGACAGGCAGCAGGCGCAACCAGGGTTGGCCATCGCGCTGCGGGAACTCACTGCGCAGGCTTTCATGACGGGCGAACAATTGGCCAAAGGCCTGCTGTAGCGCGAGGCGGTTCAATACGCCACGCAGGTGCAAGGTCGCGGCGATGTGATACGCGCTACTGTGCGGTTCCAACTGAGCAAGGAACCACAATCGGCGTTGACCGAGGGACAACGGCAGCGCGCCGCTGCGCGGCAACCGGCTGATCACCTCCAAGGCCGGTCGACCGCTGGCCAGCACGGTGTCCAGCACCGCAGCGAACGCACGCAGGGTGGGCGCTTCAAACAGCAGGCGCGGCGCCAACTGGATGCCGAGTTCATCCTGCAGGCGGGCCAGGCCCTGCATGGCAAGAATGGAGGTGCCGCCCAGGGCAAAGAAGCTGTCTTCGGGTAACACCTGCTCGACCTTCAGCACGTCCTGCCACAGCGCGGCGACATGCGCTTCCCGTGGGCTCAAGGCGGCGGCTGGCGCGTTGCCCGGCTCGCGCACCTGATCGGTCGGGTAAGACGCATAGACGTCATCGCTGCCGGCCAACCACAAGTGGCGGCAGGTCGAGCGCTGCACTTTGCCACTGGTGGTCTTCGGCAATGTCCCCGGCTGCAACAACAGAATCACACTGGCCGGTTCTTGATGGGCCAGCGCCACGCACTCGCGAATCGCGCTGAACAAGGCGGACGGCGTGACCTGCTTCTGAACCGCACGGCTGACTTCCACGGCAATGCCGATACCCTCGCGGCCATCGACCTGCACCGCAAATGCCGCAACACGGCCTTTGCGCAGCAGGTCGATTTGATCCTCGAGGTTTTTTTCGATGTCCTGTGGGTACAGGTTATGCCCGCGAATGATGATCAGGTCTTTGCTTCGACCGCTGATAAACAGCGTGCCATCGTGCACAAAGCCCAGGTCGCCGGTGCGCAGGAATGTCTGCTGGCCGTCGCTCACGAAGGCTGCTGACGTGGCCTCGGGATTGCGCCAGTAGCCGTGGGTAACACTCGGCCCGGCAAAGCAGACTTCGCCAACCTGCCCGTCGGCCAGCGCGAGCAGTGAGCCCGGCGCGGCGATGCGCACCTCGTGCTCGGCCACCGGCCCGCCACACCCCACCAGGCAATCGCCCTGCTCTGCGGCAACGGCCTGCCCCTGCGCCAGTTGATCGCGCACGAAGTGCTCGGCGCGCAAGCCCTGGCCTCGCTGACCGGCACTGACGAACAGCGTCGCTTCGGCCAGACCGTAACACGGGAACAGCGCTTGTGGGTCGAACCCATAGGGTTCGAATTTCTCGCAGAACGCTTGCAGGGTGTCATGACGCACGGGCTCGGAGCCCGAGAACGCCAGGCGCCAGCCGCTGAGGTCAAGGCCGGCCAGGGCACTGTCGCGCACCCGCTCGACGCACAGGCGAAAGGCGAAATCCGGCCCGCCGCTGACGCTGCCGCCAAAGCGCGACACCGCTTGCAGCCAGCGCAACGGGCGCTCAAGGAAGTGCCGGGGCGACATCAACACCACTTCGATGCCGCTGTAGATTCCTTGCAGCAGGCTGCCGATCAGGCCCATGTCGTGATACAGCGGCAACCAACTGACGATCACATCGCGGTCATGAATGCCGAAACCGCTGCGAATCGCCCGCGCGTTGGCAATCAGGTTGTCGTGACCGACCATCACGCCTTTGGGCGTCGAGGTAGAGCCGGAGGTGTACTGCAAAAAGGCCAGGCCGTCAGGATCAATGCACGGCGGCTGCCAAAGCGAAGCCAGGGCCGGGTCGAGTACATCGACCGCCATCAGTTCAATGCCAGCCAGTGCCGGCAGTTCGCGCTGCAACGCTTGCAGGCCCGGCAGCAAGGCACTGTCGGTGAGAATGAAGCGTGGCTCGGCGTCGCCGATGATCGCCAGCAAACGCTCAAGGTGCTGTGGCTTGAGCGATTCGGGTGGGTAAGCCGGCACAGCGACACAACCGGCGTACAGGCAGCCGAAGAACGCCCCGACATAATCGAGGCCGCTGGGGAACAGCAAGACCGCCCGCTCACCGGCCCCTGCACTGCCCTGCAGGGCTGCGCCGACGGTACGGGCGCGTACATCCAACTGGGCGAAACTGCAGGTCTGGCTGGTTTCGTCGCCATCGACCAGCCAGCGCAGCGCGGTACGGGTAGGTTGCCGCGCGGCGAGGTATTGCAGGCGTTCGACGAAAGTGCTGTCCGCGGGAATTTGCACGCTCATTACATCACTCGCTAAGAAAGAGTAGAAAAGCAGCGCCCGGTTGGGCGGCTGCACAATGCGAAGTCATCAAGAGGCCATCGACCCGTTTCAATCAGCGCGGTGGCCTTGAGCCATGGCTACCACCACTTTGCGCGGCCCTTCGAACGGGTGACGGGCGTGGGCGGTCAGCATGTTGTCGAGCATGAGGATGTCGCCGTTTTGCCAGGGGAAGCTGATCTCCTGTTCGGCGAGTACGCCGCGCACTTCATCTAGCAGGCTGTCCTCGATCGGCGAGCCGTCGGCGTAGTACACGTTGCGCGGCAGGTCGTGCGGTTCGACCACCTCCAGCAGCGACGCACGCACCTCAGCCGGCAAGTTGGAGACGTGGAACAGGTGCGCCTGGTTGAACCAGACGTTGTCGCCGGTGCGTGGGTGCACCGCCGTTACCTGGCATACCTGGCTGGTACGCAGCTCACCGTCCTCCTTCCACTCACAGGTCACGCCGTGGCTGCGGCAATAGGCTTCGACATAGGCCTTGTCGGTACTGCCGAAGACATCTTCCCAGGCCACATCCAGGCCGTTGCCAAAGTTGCGCACATAGCGCAGGCCACGGCGGACAAGGTGTTCGCGCAGGCGCGCATCGATACGCCGGTACACTTCGCGGCTGTCGGCAATCGGCGTGGCGCCGCCAACCGTTGCGGCCTGGGCACAGTAGAACCAGATGCGCATCGGCCATTCGCGGGTGTAGGCCTGCTCGTTGTGCAAAGGAATGTGCTGGTGCTTGGGGTATTCGGTCGAGGTGTAGACGCCGCTCGACACCTTGCTGCGGGGTGTCGAGCCGAATTCGTAGCTGAGCAGCGGATGGCCGAACGCCGCCGCGAAGCCCTGGAATTCATCGATGCCGTTGACGTCGAAACCGCGGAACAGTAGCCCCCCGGCCTGCTCCAGGCGCGCACCGGCCAGGTCGCTGAGGGCGGCGAAGTTGGCCATCAGGGGCGCCCGCTCCTGCTGCGGGGTAATCAATAGCGGCAGGCTCTGGCCGGGAATCAATGCCTGGACGTCGACGCCCCAATCGGTGCAACTCATGCGTTCGTGCATCTGTGTAATCCTCCTGAACGCCGCTTCGGCGGCCTGCTGATTCATCCGCACACCCGTTCGCTGCGGCGCAATCGCGCAAGGTGTGCGCGCAGGTGGTCGAGCACCTGGGCTTCGCGCGCATGCAAAAAGAAGTGATCACCGACGAATGAGGTGCAACTGAAGGTGCCGAGGGTTTCCCCGCGCCAGGCTTGCAGGGCGGCCGCGCCTATCGCGTCGCCATCACCGCCCAGTACGTGCACGGCACACGTCAGGGGTGGCCGGGGTACCGGGGCATAGTTGGCACACAGGCGAAAATCGGCACGCAGCACCGGCAACACCATCGCCATCAGCTCAGGGCTGTGAATGACCGCTGCAGCCGTGCCGCCAAGCCGCTGCAACTCGTCGATCAGGTCAGCGTCGGCATCCAGCCGCGTGTAACGCTCATCGTCCCGATGACCGGGCGCGCTGGCACCAGAGAGGAACAGTTGCTCAGGTTGCGGCAACCCGCCGTGGCGCAAGGCATGGGCCACCTCGAAGGCAATCAGTGCGCCCAGGCTGTGACCGAAAAAGGCGTAGGGCGCATGAAGATCGGCACGCAACTCGGTGACCAGTTGTGCGACCAAAGGCGCCAGTTGCTCGTGCAACGGCTCGCCGAAGCGAGCACCACGGCCCGGCAGCTCGACCGGTCGAACATCGAGCCAGGCCGGCAAGCCGCGGCGCCAGCGTGCATAGCACTGGGCGCTGGCCCCGGCGTAGGGGAAACAGAAGAGTTTTACCACGAGGTCTTCTCCACCAATCGTCTACAACGCACCACAGAACCTGATGCGTGTATGGAACGTTATGCAGAGAAGACGAATGACAATGAGAATAGTTTACAACAAGTAATGCAGAGCCAGATCAATGCCTAGGAGCCAGTTCCAGGGTGTGATGTGCCTGCTGCTCAAGCCGTTTACGCTCGCTGATCATCGGCACAAGGCGACCGTTGGCCCAGCCCTCCAGCATGTCGCTGTAGTGCGCTGAAAAGGGATTGCCAGACTGACCGCTACTGAGGATGAAACCGGACGCTTGCGGATCATTGAGGTCATACACCGCACGCAGGCCTGGCCCGACATCGTCGAGGTACTGCCTACTGACCGGGTCGTAGTAGTAACCGGCATAGTTCACCGTATCCCGCCCACCATCGTTGGCAATACTCAGGTTGAACAGCCGCGACAACACCGGCACATCGCCGAACACGGCATGACGGGACACGGCCTTGTGCGCATCGCCCCACTGCCATCCGCTCATGGCATCGCCGTACTGCTGGCTCAAATTATCCAGCGCTTGAGCCAGGGAATCGCCCAGCAAACGTCGGCAGGCCGTGACGCCGTCTGCCTCACCCAGGGCTTCGCCACACCAGCGACTCGCCCCCGCGCGATCCGACAGCACCGAAGCGATAAAGGCAGGGTTGTGTGCGCCAACCTGCTCAAACAGGTCCCCTAGGCGTTCGCCATACAGGCGCTCGGTGAACAGCCGCAACCACTCGGCATAGATCAGCGGCTCGGCGCGCTCACGCAGCATCGCGCCATCCCAGTTGGCCAGGCGCTGCACGGCTTCGCGGGTGCGGGAGTCCCGCTCAGGGACCTGCAGCATCAACGGCAGCAACTGGCGGGCTACCGGATTGCTGGCGTCCATTTGCATGCGCTGCATGCCGTCGCGCGAATGGTTGACGCCTTCAGCCAGCAGTTCATGAATACGCTCAGCGCGATACGGCAGTACCCAGTTGGAGGTAATCCAGCGGTTGTAGCCCAGTGGCGTGATTTTCTGGTTTGCGGTGACCAGCTCGCCATTGGCCGGGGCGCGCTGTTGCGGCAAGTCGTCAAAAGGTATGAACCCTTGCCAGTCATAGCGGGCCTCCCAACCGGGTGACGGCGCGCGGCCCATCAGGTCGTTATCGGCTTGACGCTGCGGCACCCGGCCGGCAGCAATAAAACCGATGCTCCCGGCCGTATCGGCATAAACGATGTTCTGTTGTGGCGAGTGAAAGTCCCGCGTTGCGGCCAGCAACCCCGAACCATCGACTGCCAGCGCGGCCTTCAACGGGAATTGCAGGGAAAGGTCGTCATCACGCAGCCCGACCCACTCCAGTGCAATCACCCTGCCCTCGCCCGCCAGGTGTCCAGCGCGCTCCAGCACATCGGAAATCACCGGGCCATGGCGTGTGCTGCGTACACGCAGCAGAACATCGTCGCCATCCTTGACCCGAATACGCTCCTCACGCACGGCAAACGCAGCACTGCCCTCAGGCGTCAGGTAATGGCTGCTGTCGCCGGGCAACTGCTTTTCCAGAAACAGATCGACGACATCCGAATGGGTGTTGGTGAATGACCAGGCGACGTGCTGATTACGGCCCAGAATGACCCCGGGCATGCCCGGCAATGTCGCACCGATAACATCCAGCCCCGGCGCATGAAGTTGCGCCAGGTACCATAAAGTGGGCGCACTGAGCATCAGGTGCGGATCGTTGGCCAACAGTGGCTTGCCACTGTCGGTACGGCTACCGGCCAGCGCCCAGCTGTTGGAGCCGATGCCCACCGGCTGCCGCTCGGGCAAGGCGGCCAACAGCCCTGCCCATGGGCTGCCAGTGCCGGCATAGCGTTGCTTGAGGTCAGGCAGCGCGGGGCGTTGATCGCCGGGATAGGCGGGCATCAGCTCGGCCACCTGCGCCGGGCTGAACTGTTGGCTCAGTTCTGCCGTGGCCAACTCATCCCAGAGATTGCCGGCCATGCGCCAGGCCATGAGCCGGAAAAACGCCAGCGAGTCGCTTGGCTGCCAGGGCCCTGGGCGAAAGCCGGCAATCACGAACTCTGGCGCCAATACCGGGTGCCCGGCCAGGTAGGCGTTGACGCCTTGGCTGTAGGCGTCCAGGGTGGCCCGGGTATTGGCATCCAGTGCGGCCAGGTTGCGTTCGGCGATGGCCTGCAACCCCAGGGTGCGGAACACCCGGTCACTGGGCAACGCCTGGGCGCCGAATACCTCGGCCAAGGTGCCGGTGGCCATGCGCCGGTTCATCTCCATTTGCCACATCCGGTCCTGGGCATGCACATAGCCAAGGGCGTAATAGGCATCAGCCGGGGTTTTCGCGAACAGGTGTGCGATGCCATCGGCATCACGCAGCACATCGACAGCGGCAGACAATCCGCTCACCGACACCCTGCCCTCGGTTTGCGGCAACGAGCGCCAGGCGTAGACCGCCATGGCACCTGCCAGCAGCAGTAACGCCGCCAGCAGGAGGATGGCCAAGCGTTTCAGATAGATCATCGGGCTTCCGTTTCAACTGATCGATAGGCAATCACCGGGCGCCCTCAGTCGCTTGCGCTGAGGGCTGCCACGGCATCAAGAGAGGCGCGCGCCCGGGAAGGCCCCTGGAGCTCGACAAGTTGGCCGCCGTCCATCTTCAGCAAGCGATCGGCGAGGTGGAAATAGCGCTCGTCATGGGTGATGGCAAACACCGTTTTACCGGTACTGCGCAAGTACTCCAGCACGCCGAGGTAGAACAACTGACGGTATGCCGGGTCCTGGTCTGCGGCCCATTCATCCAGCAGTAATACAGGACGCTCTTCCAGCGCGGCCAGCATCAGTGCCAGACGTTTACGCTGGCCCTGGGAATAGGCCGTGCTCGGCAATCGCCCGTTGCTGGGCGTCACCTTGTCGCTGAGGGCCAGGCGCTCCAGCCATTGCGCCACCAGCGTCGAATCGGCCGTAGCGCCCTTGCCATCAAGCAACTGGGCAAACAGATGGAAGTCGGAGAACACCGCCGCGAACAATTGCCGGTAGGCAGGGAGTTGCTCCACTGCCAAAGGCTGACCATCCATCAGAATTCGGCCGCTGTCGGGGACGCTCAAGCCACACAGCAGGCGTGCCATGCTCGACTTTCCGCTGCCGTTGCCGCCGATCAGGAACACCACTTCGCCGCGCTTCAGGGTCAGGTTCAACGGCCCTAGCGCAAACCCGCCTTCACCGTCACGCTCGGCGTACCGGTAGCACACGTCTTCCAGCACAAGGTGCTGCCAGTCCGCTGGCAGCGCCTCAGGCAAGGCAAACCCCGCCTGATAGGGTGCCAGCGCCAGGCTGTCGAGTTTGGCCAGCGCGACATTGCCGGCAATCAGCCCAGGCATCGCCCCGACCAGCAGCCCCAGCGGTGTACTGAGGTACAACAGGCTGATCGCGAACGTGGTGGCGACGGCACGGTCAGCCCAACCAAAGTGGCTGGCGAGAAAGAAGCTCACGCCGATGGCCACCAGCAGCATGACGCTGATCCAGTTGCTGTAGGCACTGTAGAACAGGTCGGCGCGGCTCTGGTGATAACGGTCCGCCTGGGCACTGCGCTCAAACTCCTCCTCATAGACCCGTCGCGCGCGGTGCCGATTGAGGCGCAATTCCTTACGCCCTTGCAGCACGGCAAGGTAACTGCCGTACAACTGATCGGCGGCCTCGCGGGCACTGGCCACTTCCCGGTTGGTGATCCCGAGCAAGCGCCAGGCCACCAACAGTGCGGCCCCGATCAGGGCCAGCGTCGCTAGAAACAAGGGCCAGGACAACCAGGCCAGGTAAGCACTGGCGGCGACGGTCAGTAGTGCGCCGTGAACCACCGCCGGCAGGCGTACGAAGGCTACCGACAAGGCTTGTACATCGACACTGAGGCTGGCCTGGAGTCGCGGCGCCCCCAAAGCGCCGAGGCGCGCCAGGGGCGTGTCGAGCATTCGCTTGAGCACGGTATTACGCAGCGCCAGCACGCCGCGATGCCCCAGCGTGGTCATGCCGATCTGCGCAATCACCCCCGAAACCATGACGGCAAGCAAGAGCACCGTGAACTGTGCCAATGCAGGCCCCAGTGCCGTACCGGGTTGAGCCAGACGCTGGTTGATGAACGCGATCACGCCAACACCGATGCCGGCATTCACGATGCTCAGCAGCGTAATGAACAGCGCGAGCCCGGGGTGGCGCCCAAAGAGCATTCGCATCAATCTCATGGCAATGCCCTCCCACGTTGTGCTTCACCTGGGGCAGGCACCGGTAACGCGTAGAGCTGCCCGCCCTCCATTTTCAGAAGCCGGTCGGCGAGGTGAAAGTAATGATCGTCATGGGTAATCGCAATGACGGTTACGCCCTGCTCGCTCAACTGCGGCAGCAACTGCTGATAGAAGGCACGGCGATACGCCGGGTCCTGATCGGCGGCCCATTCGTCAAGCAGCAACACACCCCGCCCCTCAAGCACCGCAAGCAGCAGGCCCAAGCGTTTGCGCTGGCCTTGAGACAGTTCCAGATCAAGCAAGCGCGCCTGCTCGATACGAACTTTGTGCGCCATGCGCAGCAGTGCCAGCCAAGCCTGGACAACATCACGCGGGGCATCCTCACCCGCCACGCCAAGGAGCTGGCGAAACAGGTGAAAATCGCTGAACACGGTACTGAACAACTGCTGGTAGGCAGCAAGGTCATGCTCGCCCACGGCTCGACCATCGACCCGCAGGCAACCGGTATCGGGCTGGTAAAGCCCTGTGATCAAGCGTGCCAACGTGGACTTGCCGCTACCATTGCCACCGACCAGGAACACCCGCTCGCCACGTTGCAGGGTCAGGTCCAGGGGGCCGACAACAAAACCCGAACCGTCCTCGGAGCGGTAGCGGTACGTCACAGCATCCAGTTGCAAGCGCTGCCAACCCTCGAACGCCGTGGCAGCGGGCAGGTCGAAGTCTTCCCGGTACGGCTGAAGTTGCAAGGCATTCAGCTTCTCCAGCGCCACATTGGCCCCCAGCAGATTGGGAATCGCGCCCATGCTCGACACCAGCGGTGCACGCACGAACAGGATCACCACGGCAAAGGTAGACGCCACGGTGTAATCGGCCCAACCGTAGCCACCGACCAAGGCAAACACCAGCGCGAGGCTGGCCAGGATCATGCAGTTGACCCAGTTGCTGTTGGACCAATGGAAGGTATCGGCACGCACCACGTGATGAAAGTAGTCACCGGCACTGGCCAGGTACTCCTGCTCGTACAGGTGCTGCGCCCGGGTGCGGTTCAGTGCCAGCTCCTGTCGCCCCTCGATAACTGCGCGGTAATGCGCGTGCAGTGCATCATCCGCCTCGCGCAACTGGCGCATGTGCGCCTGGGTACGGCGCATCAGCTGCTGGCTGACGACCACCATCAACGCCAGCCAGGCCAGGGTCGCGCCAAACAAGGGCAACGACAACCAGGCCAGGTAGCCAAAAGCGGCCAAGGTGAGGATCGAGCCATAGACGATCTCCGGCAGGTTGATGAACCCGATGGTGATCTTCTGCACGTCGCCGCTCAGGCTGGCCAACAGACGCGCACTGCCCAGGCTTTCGAGACGATCCACATCCGAATCCAGCACTTGCTTGACCAACCTGCGGCGCAGACCATGAACAAATCGATGCCCAAGGCTGGCGATGAAGGCCTGCACGCCGAAACTCAACGCGAACAGCAATACCAGCAAACCCGCGAACGCAAGCATCGCACCTTCGACAGCCCCCTCGGCGTCCATCAGGCGGTTCTTGATGAAGGCAATGACGCCAACATTCAGCACCGCGCTGGCCGCACTCAACAGCAACACCCCTAGCAACGGCCAGCGATACTGCCGGTAGATCAAGCCAAGCACCCCCATTCGTCCTCCCTTGGTTTAAACAGGTTGCGAAAAACAGCCTTTGCAACGGCCACTGCCAGCAGCGGTCATGCCCGCGCCTGTCGACCGCCCTCTTCACGCGCATGGCTCCAGGTCAGCGGTGGTGGCACGGGCGTTGTCGCATACAGCGGCTTTTCCGCGATGCTGTTGATGATCACTGCCGATCGCCACGCGGCCAGACTGAGTTGCGGGTCTGCAATGCCATGGGTGTATCGGCCCGCGTTCTGGACGTAAATCCGGTTACTCGCGGGGCCATCCCACTGCGCGGAGTAGTCCTGATTGAGCACCAGGCCACCTTCCTGATCATGGACCAGCCGCGGAATCAAGGCGGCGATGCACTTGGGCAGGGTCTGCTGATAGCCCGTGGCGAGAATCACCTCATCGGCATCGAGGCGTTCGCGGGCACCGTTGAAACCGTTGTGGTTCGTGAGCTGGAAATGGCCGCCGTGGCGCTGCATGGCCACCACTTCACGCTGCGGCAAAATGCGTGCAGGCACCGCTTGCGTGTTCAAGAACTCGTTCTCGTACAGCGCCTGGGACAATTCGCGCAAGGTCACCGGCGATACACCGTCGCCCGCCAGTTTCTGTTGAACCACCAAGCGGCGCTTGTCGGCTTCCGGCAGCGCATAGAATTCACGCACGTAGTCCGGAGAAAAGTATTCGTTGGTGAACGGGGTCTCATCCAGCGGTTCAAGGTTGGCCCGGCGCGTGATCCAGTTCAGCTCGGACACCACCCCTCGACGCCCGGAGAGCACATCAAGGAAGATTTCCGCGCCACTCTGCCCGCCCCCCACCACGGTCACCCGCTTACCGGCCAGCGAATGCTGCGCATGCATGTAGCCATGGCTGTGCTGACAATGTTCACCGCCCAGCACGCGCCCCCACTCGGGAATGTGCGGCAGCAAACCGGTCGCGACCACGATATGCCGGGCTTTCAAGGACGGACGATTGGCGAAGCCGATGACAAAATCATGGCCATCGAACGTTACCTCCTGAACGTCGCTGGAAAACGCGACATTGGGCAACTGCTCAGACACCCAGCGCATGTAGTCCGCGTATTCGACGCGGCGCACATTCGTGTATTCCGCATTGATGAATCGATAGAAGCGGCCTTTGTCGACCAGGTAGTTCAGGAAGCCATAGCGGCTGGCCGGGTCGACCGGCGTGACCATGTCCTTGAGGTAGGACGTCTGCATGTAGGTGCCGGGCAACATCATCCCGGCGTGCCAGTCGAAACGCGGCCTGCGCTCGAAGAAGCAACTGTTGAGCTGTGCCTGGGGGACCATAAGCGCGGCCAGACTCAGGTTGAACGGGCCGACGCCGATTCCGGCGACATCCAGACGCTTGGCCATTTGCAGCAGTTCCATCACGCGCTCCCTCTTGGTGCCCCCGCGCTACCGACTTCGGTCAGACAAGGAGGCATTGATACATGGGGCGGAGCAAACGCATCCGCCCTTCAATTCCCGGCACTCGCCGGCCTGTCAGTGGGCCAATTGCTGTTGCAGGCTCAAGGGCCGCATGTCGGTCCAGACGCTGGCGATGTGAGCCAGGCACTCCTGCCGCAGGCCACGCTTGCCGGCATCCTGCCAACCTTCGGGAATCGCCTTGTATTCGGGCCATATGGAGTATTGCTGCTCACCATTGACGACCACGACGAAGACTGCGTTTTCACTGTCAAAACTCATAGTGTTCCTTCCTGTCGAACGGAATCATCGAAATGATTCGTAGGCACATGCCTACAACCTGTTTGGGCTTGTCGAGGAAGTGACGAATGAGAATGATTTTAATTTAAGAACAAGCAACCAGCGCCTGTTCGCCGTGGTTCGGGGCATCGGCGAAGAACACTTCACGCGGCAAGATCATCATGGCTGCGCGCTTGTGCGGGAAATCGAATTCCTTCTCGCGATAGAAACCAGCCCGCTGCAGATAGTTGATCATCTTCGCGTTGTCGGCACGCGGCTCGGCCACCACGCGCTGGGTGCGGGCGTCATCAAGAAACAGGAAGTGCGCCAACGACGACAGCCAGGCACTCACCCGGTGAGCGCCCCGGTAGCGCTGCTCCCCGACCAGCATATGCACGCCACGGTCGTAATCTTGCACGTCGTAGTACGGCGCGATGCGGTCTTCGCGGGCCCAATAGGCCTCGAAGTACGCAAAAGGCTCATCATTGAAGCAGGCGATCAAGGGGTGCACCTTGGGGTCTGCCAGCAAAGCGTCCAGGTACTCGCGATGCGCCTGCTGGCTGCCGGTCATTTCCCAGAACGCCGCTACGCGCGGGTCATTCTGCCAACGGCTGAACACCTCCAGATCCTGCTGCGGATCGAGCGTGCGCAACGAAATCGTCTCAGCGAATTCCGCCACGTAACGTCGATACACCGTGCCAGGCTGACGCGGTGCACGTTGCGGATGGCGCTTGCCATTGCTCAGACGGTACTGCAACGGATACTGGCTGGACGGTGGATAGGCCAGCCAGGGTTGCGGATGCTGGCGGAACAGGTGCTGCGGGCAAATCAATACTTCGCTGTCGGGCGCATGAACCGCCAGGCCTTCGCGCAACAAAAGGCTGACCTGAGCCTGCCCCGGAACCAACAGCGCAAGCTCACGTACCGGGTGCACCAGGAACGCCGCATGCAAGGCGGCCAGCGTCAGGTCCTTGAGCTGCTCGACCTCGCACGGCTGCAGCATCAACCGGGCACGTTGGCCCCCCGTAGCCACGACGAGCGACCCCACAAAGCGACCTTCGAGGTCGATATTCAATTGATCACCCTGCTGCTCGATGGACAGTCGGCGGCCATCGACCTGCGGGACGGATAAAGGAGAGAAAATCATGACAACACCTTGCTTGGCGGATGGGTTCACCCCCTCGATCCTGGAGGGGGCGAAGATGGCTACAGACGCTTACCAGTTGTAGGACACAGAGGTGGAGAGCATGCGCGGGTAACCGTAGTTGCAACGGAACTCCGTGCCTTGGCAGGTGGCATAGTTATTGTCGAGCAGGTTCTTGGCGTTCAACTGCACACGCCAGTTTTCCAGGTCGTAATGCACCATGGCGTCCACCAGGGCATAGGCCGGAATATCCAGTTTGTTGGCGTCGTCACCGTAGCTGGAGCCGACATAGCGCACGCCAGCGCCAAAGCCCAGGCCTTTGATATCACCATTCCTGAAGGTGTAATCCGCCCAGATCGAGGCCATTTTCTCCGGCACGTTGTACGGCCGGTTGCCTTCATAGTTGGTGTCCTTGGTGATCTCGACCTTGTTGTAGGTCAGGCTGGTAATCACGTTGAACGATTCGGTGATGCTGGCAACCGCTTCCAGCTCGACGCCGCGAGACTGGACCTCGCCAATCTGGACCTGCCGCTGGCCGCTCGGGTCGGTTGGATCGGGGGTCGGGACGTCCTTCTTGCGCAGGTCGAACAACGACAGCGTCACCGAGCTGTTGGAGCCCTTGGGCTGGTACTTGATACCCAGCTCATGTTGCTCGCCCGTGGTCGGTTTCATGAGGTCGGTGGTCAGGCCCACGTTGGGGGCGAATGATTGGGAATAGCTGTAGTAAGGCGCCAGGCCATTGTCAGCCAGATACACCACACCTGCGCGGTAGGTCGCCTTGCGGTCGTTACGCTGGTTGGTACCTGCCGCGTTGCGCGCGTTGGCGTAGGCACCGGTACCACCGTCGCTGTCCTGGTTCACACGTGCCCAGTCAACCCGGCCACCCAAGGTAAAGGCAAACTTGTCGATCTTGAACTGATCCTGGGTGTAGATACCCAGCTGACGCACCTTGCTGACCACGTCGTTGGACGTCGCCAGGTCGCTCGGTGTCCAGTTGCCGTAGGTTGGGTTATAGAGATCGAAGGGGTTCGGGTCACCGCCCGGGCTGCCCTGGTTGAAGATGTCGTAGGTGGTGTACTGCATGTCACCGCCCAGGGTGACGTTGTGCTCGACAGGGCCGGTGTTGAAGTTTGCATGGGCCTGGTTATCCAATGCCCAGCCAGTGACGGTGGTCTTGGAGGTCAACGCACCACGGTAACCCTGGCCAAAGTCGCCTGGTGCCAGGTCTGCCGTTGGTGCCGGGTTGTAATAACCCAGGCCATAAATGGACTTGTAGTCCAGGGTCAAATGGCGGTAGCGGAAATTCTGCTTGAAGCTCCAGACATCGTTGAACACATGATCGAAGGTGTAGCCGATGCTTTCCTGATCGCGATCGAAGTGGTCGAAGTCCGGCTCGCCAGCGAACAGGTCGGTGTCATAGCGGCCCAACGGGTTGGTTTTGACCGTGCCCTGGTACGGCAGGTACTGGAACACCGAGCCCAGGCGCTCGTGCTGAACCTGCGCCAGGACTGTCAGCGAGGTGTTGTCATCGATGTTCCAGGTCAGTGCCGGGGCGATGAACCAGCTCTCTTCGTCGACATGATCGATCTGCGTGGAGCCGTCCTTTATCTGCGCAGTCAGACGCCCGAGGAAACGGCCCTCGTCATCCAGCTTGCCGCCAATATCGAACGCACCGACTTTCTTGTCGTAACTGCCGTACTCGGCCCGGATCTCACGGATGGGCGCCGCGGTCGGACGCTTGCTGACCTGGTTGACCAGACCGCCCGGCGAGCTTTGGCCGAACAGCACCGAGCTGGGGCCACGCACCACTTCAACACTTTCAAGGCTGTAAGGGTCGACACGCCACATGCCGTAGTTGCGGTTCAGCAGGTTCAGGCCATCGAGAAACAGGCCATCATTGGACTGATCGAAACCGCGGATGTAGATGTAGTCGTTGCGGTTATCGGCGCCGAACGGCTCGGCGTTTACCCCAGCGGTGTAACGCAGGGCTTCGCTGAGGGTTTGCGCATCCTGTGCGTTCATTTGCTTGCGCGTGACCACCGTAACCGACTGCGGGTTTTCGATCAGCGGCACGTTGCTCTTGGTGATGCCCTGCGCTTGAGTGGCGACGTAACCGGTGTCTTCCACCGCCTTGGCCTCCACTGCCGAAGGCGCCAACTCCACATACGTCCCGGAGCCGCTATCGGCTGCGTTCTGTGCGTACGCCACGCCCATCGGCAGCAGCGAGCTCAACGCCGTCACAGCCCCTAGCCCCAGCCACTGTGACGAGAACGCACCGGCCCCGAATTTCCCTGCACTAAACCCCAATTTCATGACGCTCCCCGCTCCCTGTAGACGTTGTTGACTGTCGCTATTGAGAATAGTTTACAGTTGCGAACGCTAACAGGAAACACTTCAGCCACGCAAACAGGTGGGAAGGCCCTAAAAACAAAAACGCTATCCTGGTGGTAGCGCTGGCCTTTCGGGTCGCAATGGTGAACGATAAGGGCCTGTGGCCAGACGGGAGCCCCCTTCGAAGGCAGGAGCAAGCAGCAACTGCCGAGTTGACGAGGACCTGCTTCAATGGTGCGACCAAGCGCCTTGCGCAGCGTGAAACCACGCAAGGTTATTATTTATTAGCTTTGGCGATTTCAATTCGAGTCAACCTGACTCAGAACAGAACACTCGCTGATAATTGATGTTTGTATAGCGCAATACAGCACTGCACCCCAACACATTTCCGCGCTTAACTTACGCCATTATGGCCCTTTATATTCAGCGCCGACACGGGCATAAATTACTGCAGACTTATGGTGAGACGGGGCTTGCGCCTGTACATGAAAGACACCATTAAGAAAGTATCGCCTTCAACGCTCAGCAGCAGTCGACCAACGACACAAACCCCTGAAATAATGAATCAATACTTTACAGTTGTAAAATCCAGGGGCACAGTATCTGCAAGCACATGATCATCCCTTGAAAACATTATCGCACTGGTCATACGAGTACCTGCAACGTCAGCATACGTATCGATCAAATAACGCTTTATATCTGATTTTAATGACATGCCAGCCGTGGGCTTCCATAAGTACCGACCGAAATTTGGATCGTAAAACACTATGGCGCCACTTTTCTTTGACTTAAACAACGCCACAGCGTGCCCAGCCCAGCTATCCGGCGTGCGGAAACGCCCTAGACAACCTTGCTTGACTTTCATATGTTCTTCACTGGAGAAATCCCAGCATGTCACGATAACAACATTCCCTGATTTCTTTGGCAGAGAATTCACTAGATCCACTGCGGCACCATAGCCAATGGCAGTTTTGCGCTTAATATGTCCTAAGGATCTTTTTTCTGCTTCTCTCTCCAGAAAAAAAACCTCCGCCCCACTAACGTTCGAATGTGCAAGCGAGTGACGGTAGTGCGTCTGAAGGCCTTTTGCCTCAATAACATTAGGCTCAGCGAGATTTTTTGCCTCCGACCCAATCACCGTCATCGCCCACTGACCACTCATGCCCAAGCAGTTACCCTCCCCGCCAAAATGATTCATGGCATCAGAATAAAACACAGGCCCTGCTATCAATTCAAAACTCATTGCAATTCTAACCCCTACCTAGCCAATTAAAAATAAACTTCTAAACATAATTATAAATAACTTATGCGCGCGCTGCACAAAACCGACCAATACATAAACATCATCATTCAATTTTATACCCGTACAAAAGCCACAACTGAGCCTGTACTAAATCTCAACTAACGCATCAAACATCCATCGCCTCAATCACAGTATTACCAATCGCACAGCTAAACCGCTTCACCCCCTGACTATCAAACGGCGCACCCGCACGACCCACACGTAACTGCAAGCGCACTTCTTCGCCTTCGAAATCAAACACCAGCTGACGTGCCTCGGGATCTTCGGTCGGGATTTGCCGTGCCTGGTCGATCAGGCGAAACCAGGCCCACGGCCCGGTGCTTTTGCGGATGAGGGTGCGGCCGTCAAGCAGTGTCACGCTGGCCCGGATTTCACTGCCCAGGGCTTTGCCGGGCCATTCGAACAGTGCCGAACCCAGCGGCCCATGGCTGTAGTTCAAGCGCGCACCGTCGTAGTCCAGGGTGAAACTGGCGATGCGCTCGCTCATCATCAGCGGGCTGAGTTCGAATGCCAGCTGTGCCTGGTGTTGGCCTGCCGGGAAGAAGCTGTCGCGCAGCTGTGCGGCGTTCTCCAGGGTGGCCAGCAGTGGCGCACTGAGGCCGCCCACCGAGGCGCCCTCGTTCAAGCGCCAGGGGCGTGACCGGGTATCAAGTTGGCCGTCCAGGTGCTGCTCTACAAAGCGCTGCAGCAAGCCGTCGGCCGCAAACAACCGGTTGAAATCGTCCAGCGACGCCTGGGTGTCTGAATCGCCGTCGAACGGGTAACGCCCGCTCAGCGCACGCTCACAGAGGGGCGCGACGTCGCTGGCCCATGCACGTTCAAGCACGTGCCGGGTGTGTTGCTGCACGTGCTGCTGACCGACCTGAACGATGTCCAGCATCATGGGTTGAAGCAGCGCGGGCAGTTGCTCCACCTCTTCCCTCAGGCGTTGCAACGAATCGCTGGCGTCCATGGGCACTTTCTGCCGCACGCCCTGTTGGCTGGCGTCGATGAACAAGGCGGTGTCTTTCAAGGCGAGCAGCAGTTGCTCGGACGTGCTCACCGGTGCCTCGGCCGCCAGCCATTGGTGCAGGGGCTTGAAATGCTGGGTGACCGGATGAGGCAACGGGCTGACCGCCGGTACCGGTTGAGCCAGGCCGACCCGCTGCTGCAGGTGCTCGCCTTTCTGCAGGGCGCGCTCCAGCACGCCGTGGGATGGTAATACGGGCGATAGCTGGGTGTGGCGCGCCGCCGCGTGCAACAGTTCCAGCAACGGCGAGTCGCGTTGCGCCAGTTGCAACAACCGGCGCGGTACGTGTTCGGACTGATCCAGGCCGCTGACTTGCAGGTCGTCGAAAAACGCCTCCCACTGCTCGATATAGGCCTGGTGGTAGAGCGCTAGCACCTCGTCCTTGATGGGCTTGAGGCTCAGCACCTCAGCCTGCCCCATCAGGCGTCGCTCTTGAACCAGCGCTAGCGCCAGCATGGGCTCGACGCGTGCGCTAAAACGCCGGTGCCCCTCCACGGTGTAAAGCCCCGGTACCCCGCGGGCCTGGGGTTCTCCGCTGCGCTTGGTGAACAGCAACAGGCCGCCCGCGCCCAGTACAGAGGCGATACTGAATTCGCTCAAGGTGCGATCATCCACCTGCTCCAGTAGCTGCCGGTACAACCGGTGCGCCACAGGTTCAGCCGCCAGCTGGTTGCGCGCCTGCTCGATGAGCCCGCGGTCCAGTGGCCGTGGCGTGGACAGTGCCAGGCGCTTGAGCAACCGCTGCAGGTGCTCGTCCAACTGCTGATGCTGCGCGTCACTCAGGCGGCTTCCGGCACTGTCGCGAAAGGCGCTGGCGTACCACTCGCCCAGTGCTTGCGCATCAAAACGCCCTTCTCCGCCCAGCATCAGGTACAACGACAGGCTCTGGCGCAGTGTTGCTTCGCTAAGGGTTTGAGCACGGCGTAGACGGTCTTCGAGACGCTGCAGCAGATCGGCCAGCACCTGCTGTTCAAGGGCGTGGGCATAGGCTTGCGCCGCATGCAGCTGCAATTGACGACCGGTCGACCAGGGCAACCAGCCCTGGTCGAGGGTGTGCGCCATGCGGGCGAGCCGATCAAGCCGCAGCAGGGTGTCGCCATCCAGCACCGGGGTGTTGGCATGATGGGGCGCCTGCTGTAACGCGGCTATCTGTTGATCGGTGTGTTCCAGGCGACGGGTCTGATCGCGGTGCAGGCTGAGCAACAGCAGGCCGAGCATCAGGCTGATTACCGGCACCAGAACGTGTGCCCATGACCGGCCCCATGCCAGCCCCTGGCGCATTGGCGTGCGCAGTCGGCCGGGGCGCCAACAGGTGTGCAACGCCCGCAACAAGACCGGGGCCGGCGATTCGACCGTGGCCGGTTGTGCACTGAAACGCACCGACTGCAGGGCGACCTGGGCAATACCGCGTTCTTGGGCCAGGGCCGTTTCCAGCACCGCCTGCAGGCTCATGGAGAGGGCGCGCCACATCGGCGTGAAGCCGAACAGCATGGAACGCACCTGAACATCCGGCTCACGCTGAAGACGCTCGAGCGCGGTGCTGTGCAGGTCGGCAATCAGCCCCCTCATGCGCGGGCCTAAGGTCGCAAGCAGGTCTCGGTTACGCAGGGCCGGCGCAAACGCCAGGCTCAATTCACGCCGGTCAGCCGCCAGCCACGCCAGCGACTCCGTGTACCCGGGCAGTTGCTCACACCCGCTGACGATCACCTGCACCGACAGCGCGTTACCAAAGCGACTGGCCAGTTCTTCAAGGCGCGCACGGAGCATCAGTGCCAACTGATCGCGTTCGGCGACGCTCGCTTTGTGTAACTGCACAGCCGACAGCACCAGCAGGATTCCACGCGGCAGTGTGCCGCCAACCTCAGCCTGTTTGAGCTCATCGAGCAACAGACGCCACAGCCGTGCCTGCTCAGGTTGAGACGGGCTCAGCAGGCTGCCGTTGATATCGAACAGGGCGAAACCGCTCACCGTGGCGCAGCGCAGGTCGTCGTTGGCGTTGCCGCTCAGGCCGAGCAACGGGCCCTTGTCCAGCCCCGGCGGGCCGATCAGCAAGAACCCTGGCAACCGGCCACTGGCGCGTTGAAACCAGGCCTGCAGCCGCTCGCGCAGCAACCGTTCCCGATCCGAACAGGCCTCCTGCGGCGCGGCGTCGATCAAGGGCGCTGGATCGGTTTCCTTTGTGCGCCGACGCCGACGCAGCCATAGCACCAGTGCCAGGACGGCAAGCCCGGCGCAGAGCAGCAGACGGCTCGCCACGCTGGCCAAGGGTGCGTAACCATCGACTGCCAGACGCTGGCCATGCATCAGGACCAGGTACATCAGAATTACAAGGCCCAGCAGCGCCGCACAGGCGAACAGCAGGGTTTTCAGGGCGCGCAGAAGCATGGCAGCAACATCCGCAAGTAAAAGGTGTGGGGGAATGCCGTCTCAGTCAGCCTTGCGTGGGATAGGCGAAAATTTCCACGCGACGGTTTCGGGCACGGTTATCCGGGCTGTCATTGGCGAACAACGGTTCAAGCTCACCACGCCCCTCGGCGGTATAGCGCAGAGGGTCGATGTCATTGCCCACCAGCGCGCGAAGCACGGTCTCGGCACGGGCCAGTGACAATGCCTGATTGGAAATCAAGCGGGTCGCCACCGGCGTGTCGTCACTGTGGCCAATCACCTTGATGTGCACCGGCCACTGCTCCAGTGCAGCGGCAATACGCTTCAATACAGGCTCGTAGAGCGACGCCACTTCGCTACCGCCAGCAGCAAACAAACCGGAGGAACTGATCGTGATGCGCACGCCAAGGCCGTCTTCAAGCAGGTACAGGCGGCCAGCCCGTACGTCTGCGGACAGCGCCAGGGCCAGTTGCTGCGCCAAGCTGTTCAGCGGTGCCTGCTCCAGTGCCTGCAAGCGCACCAGGGTTTGGTAGGAACGGTTTTCCAGGTGATAGGCCAAGCCGGCCGCCAGCATCACCAGCAATGCCCCACACCCCCACCAGACATAACGACGACGGCTGAAGTAGTCATGACGCCAGCCACGCACCGGCTCATCCGGGCTGACCGTGGGCAGGTAGCCGCGTTGCATGCGAATCGTTTCGAACAGGTGGTTGCGCCGCAGCGCAAGCGCGGCGCGCCCTTCACTCTGAATGCGGTAGCGGCCCTCCAGGCCAAGGGCCAGGCACAGGTACATCACCTCCAGCAGCGGGAGGTTTTCCTCAGGCTTGAGCTCAGCTGCATCGAGGTAGCCAAAAAAACCGTCTCCACCCGAGGTCTGGCCATGGAAGATCATCAGCAGGCTGTGTTTCGACCACTCTCCCCTGCCCCATTCAGCACTGGAGATGGTTTCATCGAGCAGCGTACACATCGCATACTGGGCGCGTTCAACCAGGCTGACCGGTACGCGATCCTCCACCGCCTTTCGATGGAACGTACGCATCTGGGTAACCAGATGGGCGCGCAGATCATCAAGGTCGGGCGCCTGCTCAAGGCTGCGCAGCAACACGACCTCATACAGCAGGTCACTGGCATGCAGCCCAAGCCCTTCGCTACTCAGCGCGGGCAAGGCGTCATGTGGCCGTGCTGTCGGGGCCGGCAACGCCGACGCGCCCCAGCGCGCCTTGATGTTTGCAAGAGGGGTCCAGAAACGGCGTTTCATTGAGGCTCCTTGATTGCCCAGAAGGCCAGTTGCAAGCCCGGAAAATCACCGGCCACATGCAGGCCGAAACCGGCGCTGCTGCCAAGTGCCTGCCACAACGGGTTGTCGCGCTGAAGCTCGAAATAGCTGAAGCCTGCGTAATACGGCAGTTCACGTGGCGCGGCCGGCAGAACACAGACGTTGATTCCGGGTAGCTGCAGGTCGACGAGGTCGGCAACGCGTTCGCTTGGCCCGACCTTCAGGCACGTCGGAAACACCTTGCGCAGTTCGTCATCCGGCACTTGGGCACGCACTGCCAGTACAAAGCGGGCGCTGCCATACAGGCTGGTGTCGAGCACGGCGGCAACACGAATACCGTGTTCACGCTCATTCAAGGCCAGGGGCACTACATCGGTTCCGGCCTGCGCACTGAGGATATGAGCCAGGTCGATCATGACGGGGTCGAAGCTGTCGGCGAGCCGATCATGCCGGTACACCGGATAGGACTTTGGCCGCTTGCTGGTTTCAGAGAAAATCGCCAACTCACCGGCCAGGGCGACCAACTCACGGTACAGGACCTCGGGGTGCAAGCCTGGGTAGCTGGCCAGGTGGGCGAGCATCGGCTCGGCTCGGTTGATCGTCTGCAGCATCAGAAAATGATGGACCTCGGCGATTCCGCCCAGCCCTGGTACGCCCATGTTGGTCGCCAACATGTAGCCCCGCTGCCGAACACGGCCGAGGAAGTCATCCACAAATGCCGCCAGCCGCGGCGCCAGGCGCCAGTTCAGAACCGGTGCGATGAAGGCCTCATCCAGGCTGACCTGGCCACCGGAACTGCGTTCAAGCACCCGGGCGACATCCAGGTACACATGTGACTGCTCGACGTCCTGCCGACGTGCCAGGCGCAGGTTGAGCCGGGCAAGCTGCAAGGTCGCCTCTGCGGCACCCTCGGCGGTGCTGTCCTGCACCGTGGCCTCCAGCCGATGGTAGCGCGACAGGCTGTCGGCGGCAGGTGCGTGCTCGACGTCGATGTGTGCGGCGCCCGCCCTGGGCAAGGCCAATACCACGTCCAGCCCGCGTGCGCCCTCAGGGACCACAAAGCCGGCCTGCGCCAGGCCTTGGCTGTCGAGGTTGAACAGCGTGCCATCGGGTAGAACACCTGCACACTCGAGCAGCTGGATTCGCCCCAGGAGCAACTGCGCCGGGTCGAGTTTCAGTGCGCTGAACCCCCAGACGTTAGCCTGTACCGCTTGCAACCCCTGAACCAACTGCGCCTGCACGTGGCGTTGTTGCTGTTGGAAATGTTGCGGCTGGAGGAACATGCCTTCCGACCAGACAACGCCGTCATTGCTGAGCATGTGTTAAGCCCTCTGCTAGTGGAATGGCCTGAACCGATACCCTGTCCCGCGCCAGGTTCACCTTCAGCACCTCGGGGCTTTGGGCTTGAAAGACGTCAACCGCGCGCCATTGAGCGTTATCCAGGTCGCGGTACTCCGCGACCACGCCCACCAGGCGCATCTGCGGATGGGGTACGAAAAGGTGTTCGCGCCGTTCGCCAGGGCTTAACTGAAACGTCTCGCGCACGAGCCAGGTCGCATCGGCCGACGACTCATTGGCATGCTCAAGCCGTGACAGATCCGCCTTGAGGAAGGTTGTGGCATCGCTCAACTGATAGAACGTGAGCAACACAGGAGACGGACGACCGAAGAGGTTCGGATTGACATCGAGCGCCGCCACAATGTCCAGGCGCTTTTTCGGGTCGAGTGGCGCAGGCGCCTGAAACCAGCCAAATGCCTGGCAGCCCTGCAGCAATCCCAGGGCCATCAGCAATGTGCCGCGCAGCACCGTGCGCGGGACCTGTGCAATGGTGTTAGTCGCGGCCATCATCAGCCTCCTTGGGGGCTTTGGTTTTTTTCGGTTTTTGCGGTTGTTTGGGTGACGGCGCCTCTGCGGACGCCGAGCTACCCTCGCCGCCCCCGTTGATATCGACCTTGCCCTTGCCGTCGATGGCCACCATCGCGCCATTGATCGAAACCCCCTTGGGGCCTAACTCGACCGTGCTGGAACCGGCCTTGAGCACCAGCGTCTGGCCCGCTTCAAGGGTGATCGTCTGGCTGCCCTTGACGTCGACACTGCTGGCGCCGAGCTTGAACTTGCCGCCAACCTTGGTATCGCTGTCTGCGGCGATGTCCAGTGAATGCGCGCCGCCCAACTTGACCTGCTGATCAGCGCCCACCTCGAGCGAGCAACTGCCTTTGATCGCGCTGACCTGGTCGCCACCGACATCAAGTGAGTAGTCCGCGCTGACCCGAGCGTTAAGGTCACCCTCGATGTGCTCGTGGGCGTCTTTCATCACCTGGCGGTAAGCAGTGCCGCCTACCTTGAGGTGAATGTCGTTGCCGATGTGTTCAAAGGCATCGTTACGCACCGTGATGTCCTGGTTGCGCCCGGCATGGAACAACAACTGCTCGGCGCCGCCCTTGTCCTCGAAACGCAGTTCGTTGTAGACATCCTCGGCACCCAGCGACTGGCTCTTGATGCCACTGCGAGCGACCTGCGCGGGTAACGCGTAGGGTGGCCGCATGCCGCCGTTGTAGAGGCTCCCGGTCACCAGCGGACGGTCAGGATTGCCATCGAGAAATTCCACCACGACCTCTTGGCCTACCCGTGGCAGGAAAACCGCCCCCCAGCGCTGCCCGGCCAGGGGCTGCGCGACACGCACCCAGCATGAGCAGTTCTCGTTGCGCTGGTCGCTACGGTCCCAGTGGAACTGCACCTTGATCCGCCCGAATTCGTCGACCCACAGCGGCTCGCCCTCCTTGCCGACGACGAACGCGGTCTGCGGACCAACGATCTTTGGCCGTGGGGTCTTGAGTTCGGCGCGGTAGCAACCGTCGCTGCGGATTGCCACGACCTGACAACTGAAACGTGGGCCACTGACGCCGTAGGTCGAGGTCACACAAGTTGCCTGAAGCTGTGCCTGGACGATCAGGTACTGCGTGTTCTGGTTGTGCTCGGGATGCCCCTCAAGGGTGAAGCAGGCCCCGGGCAGAAGATACGGTGCGCAACCTGCTGCGCGGATGCGCTGCTGTTCGGCATTCAGCGCCTGTACCCGAACCTTGGTCGCTGCCTCACCCGCAGTGACGTCATTGAAGTGCCCTGGGTAGTGATAGTGTTCATAAGTGGCCTGATCATGCGCCATGACCACCGAGGCATCGGCGCCGAGCACGCTGGCTTCGCGGGTGTTGGCCTTGGTGAAATCGAAGTCGGTGGCACGCACTCGACCACTGCACAACACCTGCTCCGGCACCCACGCCGAAAAGCGATTGAACAGCTCGGGCTGCCCTCCACCCAGTTCAAACCGATGATCACCTTCAAGCAGCGTGTGCTCACTCATTGAATCGGTGATCACCAGGCAGTGCCCTTCAGCGGTGTGCCGGAAAAAGTAGTAAAGCCCGGCCTCCTCCATCAGGCGGCTGACAAAGGCGAAATCGCTCTCACCGAACTGCACGCAGTATTCCAATGCCGGGTACTGCTCAAGGGGCACGCAGTCCAGGTTTCCCGGGTATACGCTCAGCACCTCCTTGAGCACCTCAGGCGCCGACTTGCTTTGAAAAATCCGGCTGTTGCTCGCACAGGTTGCAAACCATAACCAGGGGCGCAGTAAAAACTCATAGCACGGCAGTTGGCCCTGATCCGCCACACGGCGGAAACCACAGATGTGCGCGTGCAGGACACGTGCAGGCGCTTGAAAGTCGTACGGGAGCTCGACGACCAGGGGCTGGCCCAGCCAATCATCGGCCTTCAGTTCGCCCTCCGGGCTCAGGGCCTTGACCGTGTATTCAAACAACTGGCTCAGCCCCTCGCTACCGTCCAGGCCGGCGAACAACAGCGCAGTGGAACCTGGCGGCCCGGCGAAGGAGCAGGAGGTAGGGGCGTGTTTTGCAGAAGCGCTAGTCACGTGCAGCCCCTCAGGCAATCATCGTTTTACGGGTACCGGGCTGAACGATCTTGATCACGCCCCCCCAGTTGCACAGGCAGGTGCATTGGCTATGCAGCGCCGGTTGCCCCGCGAGATGGGTCTTGGCAGCGCCGGGTGTCCAAGGCGAGGCAGTTGCCGGCACACAGGGCATTGGGGTCAGTACCCCCATTGCCGCAGACGTCGCGGCGGAGACCGTCGGATTGGCCATCGACGAACACACGCCGAACGGGGCGATGTTGACCATCGGCTTGTGGTCCATGATGTTGGCGGCGGGCTGGCCTTCAACGTTGTAGCGGTTTACCGGCAGTACAGCCAAGTTCGCAGGCGCAGCCCCGAATGAACACCGTAACAACGCCCCCATTACAACTTGTTCTGGCACAACAGCCCCTCCGCTGAATAATTGGTTACGTTATGCGGCAACCGACACCGATGAAAACGTGAAGCGGTATTTTGGCCAAAACCACGAAGCGTTAAATAGGAAAAATCCGAGAGGCACGAAGGATTTTCAGACAGTGTTTTATTCAACCCAATGGTTTGATCGCACACCCATTTCATCTATTCACCCGCCAAACGCATTTACCATTACGCGAAACAAGCAAACACCTCGCGCCCACATAGCTAACAGGCGCGCGGTGTTAAACCGTGCTGTTTTAAACCGAATTGTTTTAAACCGAACTGTAGCGAAGCAGCTTCTGTGGCCTGAGCCGCACGCCTTCAAACGTGGGGCGCCGACTAAAAAAGGCCTTAGTCATTGGCAAACTCGTAAATAATCCCTGCATCCCCAACCGATAAACTGACCCGTTGAGGCACGGTCTGATTTATTTCGCCCAGCAAGAATGCGCGACTGAGCTGCGGTAAAAGCCCATTCGTCAAGATGGAATCAACCATGCGCCCACCACTGTGTATATCAGTGCACTGGCTGACGATATAGTCCACCAATACCGCGTCATAGTGCAGCGGTACCTGATAGCGCTGTTCTACGCGTGCGGCGACGCGCTTTAGTTGCAACTCGACAATACGGGCCAACATGTCGTCGTTGAGCGCAAAGTACGGAATGGCAACAAGGCGACCGAGCAGCGCGGGCGGGAACACGCGCAGCAGTTCCGGCTTGAGCAGCTGTTCAAGGTCTTGGTCCGTCTCGGTGCCTTGCCGGTTGAACAGCACTTCGGAGCCCACGTTGGTGGTCATCAGGATCAAGGTATTGCGAAAATCGATGACCTGGCCCTCGCCGTCTTCCATCCAGCCCTTGTCGAACACCTGGAAGAACACTTCATGGACGTCGGGGTGAGCCTTTTCAATCTCGTCGAGCAGGATCACGCAGTGCGGCCGACGGCGCACCGCCTCGGTCAAGACACCGCCTTCACCGTAACCGACATAACCTGGCGGCGCGCCCTTCAGCGAAGCGACCGTGTGCGGCTCCTGGTACTCACTCATGTTGATCGTTACCAGGTTGTGTTCACCGCCATACAGCAGTTCCGCCAGGGCCAGGGCGGTTTCCGTCTTGCCTACGCCAGAAGGGCCGGCAAGCAGGAACACCCCTACCGGTTTACCCGGGTGATCGAGCCCGGCACGGGAGGTCTGAATACGACGGGCAATCGCTTCCATCGCATGGGATTGGCCAATGACACGCTCACCCAGGCGCTCGGCGAGGTTGAGAATGGTTTCAATTTCATTGCGCTGCAGGGTGCCCAGCGGAATGCCGGTCCAGCCTTGCAGCACGCTGGCCACCGACTGCGCGTCGACATCCGTCAGTACCAGGGCAGGCACTTCAGACTGGGCGGCGTGCAAGCGCTGCTGCAATGCTTCGGTGCGCTCCAGAAAGGCGGCCTGCAGTTCAGCCTGCTCCACGCTTGGCGCGAGGTGCTCGGTGCAGAGGCGTTCGCGCAACTGCTGGATCTCGCCGACCCAAGCGGTTTGCGCCTGCCAGCGCTTTTCCAGCTCAGCACTGCGCTGCTGTTCATCGCGCAGTTGCTGCGAAAGACGTTGCAGGCGCTCAGGGTCGAGCAGGCCAATGGCCTGTTCCGTTTGCACCACCACTTTTTCAGCGCGCAGGTTTGCAATGCGCTCGCGGCTGTCAGCCAGTTGTGCGGGCATCGCTTGCTGACTGATGCCAACCCGCGCACAGGCGGTGTCGAGCAGGCTGATGGCTTTATCCGGGAGTTGGCGATCCGGCAGATAACGGTGTGACAGGTGGACGGCAGCCACCACCGCCTCATCGAGGATCTGCACCCGATGGTGACGCTGCAACGTGGGCAGCACACTGCGCAACATGATGATCGCAACCTCGGGGCTCGGTTCGTCTACCCGCAGCACCTGAAAACGTCGCTTGAGCGCGGGGTCCTTCTCGATGTGCTTTTTATACTCGCTCCAGGTCGTGGCGCCGATCGTACGCAGTTTGCCCCGCGCCAGCATCGGCTTGAGCAGGTTGGCCGCGTCACCGGTACCGGCCTGACCACCTGCGCCAACCAGGGTATGCACTTCGTCGATGAACAAGAGTGTCGGTTGCGTGGCCGCCTGCACCTCGTCGACCACCTGGCGCAGGCGCTGCTCGAACTCGCCCTTGACGCTGGCACCGGCCTGCAACAAGCCGATATCCAGCGCCAGCACGCGGGCCCCGAGGAACGCTTCGGGCACGTCACCGGCGACGATTCGCTGGGCAAAGCCCTCGACCACAGCGGTTTTCCCAACGCCTGCCTCACCGGCCAGCAATGGGTTGTTCTGACGCCGACGCATCAAAATGTCGATGAGTTGACGCACCTCCTCATTGCGCCCCAGCACCGGGTCGAGGTTGCCAAGCCGTGCCTGCTCGGTGAGGTCGCTGGTGTAGCGCTGCAAGGTGCTGGAAGCTTCACGTAGCTGGTCCGTTGGTGCTCCGTCACCGGGTACCACGGGCTGCTCCGGTGAACGCTGGACAATTTCGTGGAACTGTTCGAGCAGCGTCTCACGATTGATCTTCTCGAACTCACGGGACATTGCGAACAAGGTATGCCGCAAGCTTCCCGTACCCAGCACACCGAGCAACAAGTGACCGCTGCGAATTCTGCTCGCATCCAGTTGCAGCGCCCCATACAACCAGCCGCGCTCCATGGCTTCGTCCAGCTGAGCGGAAAGATCGACGACCGAGGCCGCCTGCGCGGGCAAGCGGTCGAGGGCGCTGATCAAATCGCTGGAAAGCGTGCCCGCGTTCAGGCCGAAGCGCTCGTTGATGCGTCGCAGGTCGGAGTCTGGCTGTTGCAGCACCAGCTGGAACCAATGCACCAGCTCAACGTAAGGGTTGCCTCGTACCCGGCACAAGGTTGTGGCGGACTC
Organism: Pseudomonas sp. AL 58; assembly: GCF_036348395.1. Classification (NCBI taxonomy): domain Bacteria; kingdom Pseudomonadati; phylum Pseudomonadota; class Gammaproteobacteria; order Pseudomonadales; family Pseudomonadaceae; genus Pseudomonas; species Pseudomonas sp. AL 58. The sequence goes on along the minus strand of NZ_JAZBQR010000022.1, from coordinate 61,899 downwards.
CATCGCCTGGTAAGCCAAGGTGTCGAGCTTTCCAAAAAGCTTGGCGCGGCTGATGTCAGTCATGGCGCAGTTCCTGTTGTAGTCATTGAAGACGAGCCGGGGTCAGAACACAGGCTCGTGGTTGAGTCGCGGGGCGGCTGCTGGACAACCAGGAGGTCAGGCCAAGGGATAGATTGCCCCCCAGACGCATCGGCGTATTGGCACTCGGTGCGAGCAGCAGTTGCACATCCCACTCAAAGCCGCAGCCCAGGTAGTCATCCACCAGGCGTGCCAGGTCGCGCAACGCCTCGGAGCCAGGCAAGAAGCGTGTCATATCGGCCAGCGACAGCGGCCCGAGTGTCACGCGAACGCTGTGCTGGACATTCCACGCCCTGCGCCCGAGCAAGGAACTGCGCCCCAGTTGCGCGGCCTCGGTGCCAGCGCCCAACTGCAGTTGATCTGTCGGCGCCAATGCACTCCAGCGCCCATGCCATTGATGCAGGGTGACGGGCACCTGCAGGTGATCGCGTAACACACCCAGCAGGCCCTCGGCACTGCGTCGCTGGTCGAGGTATTGGCTGGCGTAATAGCGTTCGCTGTGCGGAACGAACGCTTGCACATACTCGGAAAAACGGTCCTGGCTTGGTCGGTCTGCGCAGACGACCGGGCGCGCCATCGCCCAGCTGCGATACAACAGGCACAGCAGGCGGTGGTGAAAGATGTCCAGAAAACTGGCCAGTGTTCCGTCGTTGTGGTTGATCTGGCGGGACAAGGCCTCTTCACTGAAGGGCAACGGCATCGGGCCATTGACCCCGGTCAGGCCAAAAAAGGTCACCCGCAACTGTGGCGGCAGCCCCTCGCGCAGTTGCAGGTTGCGCAGCATGGCCGGCTCGAAGGCCAGTGACACCGCCTGGCCCAGGCGCAGTAGATCCTCTCGCAGGTGTTCCGACGTGCCCAGGCGCGGGCGCTGCGGGTCGAGCGCATCCAGGCAGCGCAACGCGCTGAAAAAATCGAAACGCCAGGCCTGACGCTGCAGTTGCTCCCAAGGGCTCACAGGGTCATGCATTGGCTACTCCTCACCGGCCAACGCATGATCATCCCGCGTCCCACGGTGTACAGCACGGTCTGGGTAAACGCATTGATGGCCGCATAGCGGGCGAAAAAGACATCCAGCACCGCACCGAAAGCAACGGTACCAATGCCCTTGCAAGCGGCATCATCGAGGGTCAGATGCAGTTGCAAGCCACGGCCGAACGCTACCGGCCCGCTGCCGGGCAAGCGCTGTGTCAGCGCGGTGGCGCGCAAGGAAACGATGCCTTCAAGCAGGCGCTGCAGCACCGCATCATCCGGGGCGATGTAAAGCGATAGCAGTTCGCGCAACGCCTGTGCCCCGGCCAGTCCATCGTCATTGGCCAGTGGCAGGTAGTTCCGCGACAAATGCTGAATTGCCTGCCAGGGCCCCTCGCCCGAAACCGGCACAGCGAGCGGCGTCGACGGGCCAGCCAGCCTGCGAATGGCCAGTACGGGGGCACTGACATCCAGGACAAAATCGGTATTGCCCTTGCCGAAGCCAATGTGCAACGGCAGGTCGCGGTTTGAACAGAGCACTTCAGCCGCCAGTTGATGCAGGTCCGGTCGATACGGCGGGTGCTGAGGGTCTACCAGGGCAATCGACAGGTCACTGCCCGCATAAGATGGTTTACCATGCTGAGCAACCGAGCGCGGGCGGCTGGGCGTCCGGTGTACCTGGAAAAAGCCGGTGCCGGCTGCGTCGGTTGCCCGCGCCTGCGGCGAATACAATGGCACAAAGCGCTGGCGCTCGCGGCTGCCGCTAAAATAGCCGTGCACCTCCAGCACCTGATGAACTTCGTGGTTCAAGGGGTTCGCCTGGTCGACCAGCACAGGAATCTCCGGCCGATGGTGCAACACATTGATGCGATCAGTACGTTTCTGGAACAGGTTCTGCACCGGCGCACAGAACAGATTGAACATCGAACCATCGAGCCCGGCGGGCAACTGATTGGACAACGGCGCCAACAAGATCAGCAGTTCCAGATGTTCGCTGTCGCACCGACGTACCGCGGGGCCCAACCCGGACAGATTGATAAAGCGCTGCCCTTCGGGAAACGCCAGAAAACGCCTGAGCAGCGCGAAGCCGGCGTGCCCGCTGACGCCACGCAAGGGTTCCTGTGTGTCAGGCGCGCCTTCAAGATTGGCCTGGGTGATGCACGCGGGCTCAATGAATTCGCACCACGCTGGGGTGTCCTCAGACGGCCTTGCAAGCACACCGACTGCACGCGAGAGCAGCGCTTCGTGAACCGCCAGCGCCCCTGCCCCACTCAAGTACACGCACAGCGCGTCCAGAGCAATCTGCTTGAACGTGACGCCCGTGGTGGTTCGCAAGCGCAGCCGCAACACCGAGTGCGCCTGGCCGGTAAACCTGGCAGGCAACCCTGACAGCAGGCTGGTACTGGCAAGGTAGTCGGCAGACTCGATCTGCACCGGCCACAAGGTGACCGGCTGAGTACTACGCCACTCACACCGCACGGTGCGCCCGTCAAGCTCGGCAACCGCGCTCAACGCGGTACTGGCGGGCAGGCAGAAGCCATTGAGCAGGCTGCCCTGATGTTTGTCCGGCGTGAACTGCACCACCGCCATGGACGGCAGCGGCATTAACGATTGAGGCTGGAGCTGCTCCAGCAGGTTGCCGGTGAACTGCGGAAACTCCGACGCCATCTGCAGTTGAATGCGGGCCGTCAGGAACCCCAGCCCCTCGAGCAGACGCTCCACACCGGGGTCGTGGCTGTGTTGGGTGTCCAGGCCAATGTGGCTTGCTACCTTGGGGTAGGCCTTGGCAAATTCGGCAGCCCCTTCTCGCAGGAACTGCAATTCGCGCTCGTACAAGCGCAACAGTCGCTCATCCATGCCGCCCCCTGAACGGTGCTGTATCGAGGTGTACCGCACCACTTTGGGTATTCCAGATGGAGCGAAAGGTGAACGGGTGAGCGACCTCTGCATCGCGCAGTTGCCCCTCGATGACCATCTGTATTTCGAACAGGGGCGCTTCGGTGCGGCTTACCCAGGAAACCTGCAAGCTGTGGCGAATCACCCTTGGCTCGTAGGCCAGAATGGCCTGATGAATACGCTTCACCAGAGCCTCCGGAGAAAAACTGGAGAGTGTCTTGCCCGCAATGCTGTCAATCCCGTAGTTCAGTACAGAGCGAGCGACGTAAGGCGCTTGGCTGAGGTCCAGTGTGCTGACAAGCCCACGGGTGTTCAGCAGCGTGCTCAGATCTTCGCGTAAACGGGACAACTGAGAATTTTTGCTTGCCGCAATGTCAGGTGTGCTCGCGGCATGAAAATTCAGGTTTAAACGCTCAAGCAACGTATGGGCACAGCTATTCATGGGTAGGCCTGGTCACAACCGCCAACTGATAAAAAGTAAAACTTACGACATGCAATCAAAAGGACCAAGACAAACGCAATCCAAGATTGCCTTGGCCCTGACAGTCACATTACGATACAAGCTCCCTAGTTATCACGTTATAACCTTTTTCCGCTTGGCCTTTTTGTTTGCCACCATCAAAGTTACCGTAGCTGTACCTGATCTCCACAAAGTTCAAATGGATACGTTCGACAGGCAGACTACCGGATTGGCATTGCGTCGAGAACGTACTAACAATCGGCGCAGAAAGTTCAATGGTTAGCAGTCGCTGCTGGCTCTCGGCTGTACCAGCAGGGTGCAACACAGCAACAGTGACCTTTGTAAACGCCTTGCCGGCCAACGCCTGAATAAAAAATTCCGGCGAAGTTTTATCAGCAAACTTTGAAAGTGATAAACCCGAAACACTCGGCTTTTGCGGAGTGCGATCATTGCCCTGCATAGGAATATACCGCTGTATATCGAACGAATATTGATCAAACTCAATCCACCCCTTATAACCTTTAACTTCGCTAGTGCCTAGAATTAACGGCTCAAACTTTACCAAGATCATACACTTCTCCCACTATTAAAATAAAAAATCAAACACCTCAGGCCTTGATAGATGGCAACTTCGAAACCAGGCGCAATGAAACCGTCAGGCCTTCCAACTGGTAGTGCGGACGCAAGAAAAACTTGGCCCGATAAAACCCTGGATTCGCCGCGTCCTCTTCGACCATAACTTCCGCAGCCGCCAGCGGCTTGCGCGCTTTATCGATATCCGTCGCCGTTGCCGGGTTCAGATCGACATAACGCATGATCCAACTGTTAAGCCAGTCCTCTAAGTCCGCACGCTCTTTGAACGAGCCGATCTTGTCGCGCACGATGCACTTCAAGTAGTGGGCAAAACGGCAGGTGGCAAACAGGTAAGGCAAGCGCGCGGCCAATTGCGCGTTCGAGGTTGCATCGGGGTCGTCGTACTGCTGCGCGCTATGCAGCGACTGCGCCCCGATAAACGCCGCTACCGAAGTGTGCTTGCAATGCACCAGCGGCATGAAGCCGTTGTTCGCCAGTTCCAGCTCGCGACGATCACTGATGGCGATCTCGGTTGGGCAGGTCATGTCAACACCACCGTCTTCGCTCGGGTAGGTGTGCACGGGAAGCCCGCTGATTGCACCACCCGACTCGATACCGCGGATCTGCGAGCACCAGCCAAACTGCTTGAACGACTGGTTGATGTTCAGGCCCATGGCATAGGCCGCATTGACCCAGAGGTACTTGCTGGCGTCGCCCTGGGTCACTTCTTCAAAGTTGAAATTTTCCACCGGCGCGGTTTTCGCGCCGTAAGGAATACGCCCGAGAAAACGCGGCAGTGTCAGGCCCACGTAGCGCGAGTCTTCGGAGCTACGCAGGTTGCGCCACGCCGCATGCTCAGGGGTCTGGAAGATCTTGCTCAAGTCACGTGGGTTGGCCAGCTCTTGCCACGAATCCATCAGCAGCGCGCCTGGGTCGGCAGCGCTGATCAGTGGCGCATGGGCTGCCGCCGCGATCTTGGCCATGGACGACAGCAGCTCGACATCCGGCGGGCTGTTGTCAAAGTAGTAGTCGGCAATCAGTACACCGAAGGGCTCGCCACCAAACTGGCCATACTCGTGCTCATAGATCTTCTTGAACAACGGGCTTTGGTCCCAGGCTGCGCCCTTGAACTTTTTCAGTTCACGGGCCAGATCGCCCTTGGAGACGTTGAAGAAGCGAATCTTCAGTTTCTCGTCGGTTTCCGTATTGCTGACCAAATAATGCAAGCCGCGCCGGGACGCTTCGAGCTTCTGGAAGTCGTCGTGGTGCAAGATCGCGTTGATCTGGCTCGACATCTTGCTGTCGATCGCGGCGATAAGCGCCTCAATGGTGCTCAGCGTGTCGTCCGCAATCAGGTGAGTCGCGCTCAGCGCCTGCTCAGCCAGGGTGTGCACCGCAGCGTGCAGCGCTTCACTGGCCCGCTCACTGCGCGGCTTGAACTCCCGCTGCAGCAGGCTGCCGAAACTATCGGGAGCATCGGTAGTCAGCTGACTGTCAGCGACCTGTATCTGTTCAGTTGCAGCCATGGCGGCTTACCTCATTCAGTGGTTTGGGCAGGAGACTTCGCTTGCGCTAGCAACGAACTCATGAGCGCAGGGTCCTGGAGCAACTGCGCGACCAGTTGCTCAGCGCCACTCTTGCCGTCCATGTAGGTCAAGAGGTTGGAGAGCTGATTACGCGCCTCCAACAACTTGCTGAGGGGTTCGACATTGCGTGCGATAGCGCCCGGGCTAAAGTCGTCCATGCTCTTGATATCCAGGGCAATGGACAGCTGGCCTTCGCCGGTCAGCTCATTCTTGACTGCAAACTTCAACGACGGCGCAATGGCATTCATGCGCTCATCGAAGTTATCAATATCAATTTCCAGAAACTTCCGATCGGCCACGGACGGCAAGTGCGCAGTATTGGCACCCGACAAATCCGTCAATACACCGTTCACAAAAGGAATTTCTACTGTTTTCTCAGCCCCGTAGAGTTCGACGTCGTAGTCGATCTGAACCCGCGGCGCGCGGTTACGACCAATAAACTTTTGCCCACTATTACTCGACATGACACCCCCTCAAATAGAAACCTTAAACCCTCAATCTTCCTGTTCACCCGCCAACGCGCGCATCTCGCCAACACTTGACGGTGCAAGTTCGGCGATTATTTCCAGAAACTCTTTTCCCGCGAGCCGGCGTACTCTGCGGACCAACATGGGGATCGGACTGCTGGGCTCATGACGGCTGTAATACGCCTCGATCGCCTCAAGCGCGACGACCACCTCCTCTCGCGAGGAAAATGCTGTTAACCCTGCTTGCTGGTAAACCACCGGCGGTGGCGTCGGTCGCTCTTCCAGTCGCTCAATGGCCACTGCCTGGGCGGTGTTACGCAACCGGCTGTCAACGACCTGAATCCATTGCTGCAGGAGCAGCACCATGGAATGCAGCGGCGAAACCGCGTCCAGGCCGGTCTTTTCATCCAGGCACTGACCGATATCGACCAACAGCTTTTTAAGGCGCTTCAGCACGCCCAACCCGCGCATGAGATCCGCCGAACAAAGTGGCTCGATCAACCCGGTCAAGCGCACCAGCGAGGCGTCACGCTCCGCGGACTCGTTTGCACTGGCAATCAATGCCAGGTCCGAACAACAGAGGTTGTCGCCCCCTGGGATACGGGCTAGCACTTCGCGACGCAGCCTGACACCAATGGTCGACGGCACCGCAAGTTCTGCAAGCGCATTGACCCTGACCAACGGATCAAAGTGATCTTCGGCACTGAGCCGGGGATGCACGCTCTCCCAACGCTCCCGAAGCAAAAAGGCAATCAACTGCAGGCCATTGGCAAAGCCCGTCAGGCCCTCACGCTCAAGCCATGCGCGCGCCAGGCAAACAGCCACGCGAAGATCATGGGTGCGCTTGAACAAACTGATGCAGCGCGCCTCGACGGAAATCCAGTCAATGGGTTCAGGAACGAATACATAGTCGCCGTATTGCGACTCTTCCCGCACCGTAACTTGATTGAACAGTTCGAGGAACTCTGCGTCGTATTCAAGATGCTCACCACACCCTTCATTGGCAAGCGCAGCAATGAAATTATCCACACTCATGAGTTAGCCTTTTGCAACAAACGTTAGTTGCGAAACCTGTTGATCGGGGCATGACAACATTGCTGCCCAGGCCTTGAATACAAACGGGAAACGTGAAGAAGTGCTATAAGCACGCAACCACTAAAAATGCAGCGAGCTGTTTTTCAATACCTTGATAGCGACTCAATTACTGAAATCACTGAAATTACTGTCAGCATGTTCTATCTATCGGTGTGTGCTGGTGAAGCTATTGTGCTGATCAACAGCGCCCGTGAAAGTAGGTTTAATTGCTTCGGCAATGTAGGACGTTTCCTGCGAAATGAAGGCATCGTTACCCTATTGATCACAGATGCCTGCGCGCCGGGCGCTTTGGTGCATGCATACCCTGGCCAGTGCGCTTAAACTGGGCGCGTTAACGATGCCGTGCTCCCTGCACGACTGCCGCAGATGATGACCTCAAGCAAGAGACCCTTAATGGCAAACCACGACCTCACCTTCCTCCCCGATCCTGACCCGGAATCCATCTCGTCGGACGTCGCCAGTTTCGGTGGCGTGCTGGTTTCAACGCAGATCCCGACCCGCGCTGACGGCAGCCTGGAGCTGGGCGGCATCGTCGAGCAGAGCGAATGCACCCTGCAGGCACTCAAGGTTGCGCTGGAGCGCGCAGGCAGTTCCATGGACCGTGTGATGCACCTGACCATCTACCTCACCGACATGGCCGACCGTGCTGCGTTCAATGAGGTTTATCAGCGCTTTTTCGCAAGGCCCTGGCCGGTGCGCGCTGCGATCGGCGTGGCGGCCCTTGCCGTTGAAGGCATGCGCGTAGAGGTCACGGCGATGGCCGCCAAGGGCTGAATCCACGGTGCTATCCAGTGGCGGCCCTCCGCGAGCGGCCGCCACCGGGCAGCAGGTGGGTGCCGGTCAAGCGTTTCGCAGCTACAATGCGCGCCTTGACCGTGACAAACGACCAGAAAAACATGTCCCTGCCCAAGCATCACCTGGAATTGCTCAGCCCCGCCCGCGATGTTGCCATTGCCCGCGAGGCTATCCTGCATGGCGCTGATGCCGTGTACATCGGCGGCCCGAGCTTCGGCGCCCGCCACAACGCCTGCAACGAAGTGAGTGATATCGCTCAATTGGTAGAGTTCGCCCGCCGCTACCACGCCCGGGTGTTCACTACCATCAATACGATCCTGCACGACAACGAGCTGGAGCCGGCACGCAAGCTGATCCACCAACTGTACGATGCCGGTGTCGATGCACTGATCGTCCAGGACCTGGGCGTGATGGAGCTGGATATCCCGCCAATCGAACTGCACGCCAGCACCCAGACCGACATCCGTACGCTGGAGCGGGCGAAGTTCCTCGACCAGGCAGGCTTCTCTCAATTGGTACTGGCCCGCGAACTGAACCTCAGTGAAATCCGCGCCATCGCCGATGAAACCGATGCGGCAATCGAGTTCTTTATTCACGGCGCGCTGTGCGTGGCCTTCTCTGGCCAGTGCAATATCTCTCACGCCCAGACCGGCCGCAGCGCCAACCGCGGCGACTGCTCCCAGGCCTGCCGCCTGCCCTACACCCTGAAGGACGATCAAGGCCGCGTGGTTGCCTACGAAAAGCACCTGCTGTCGATGAAGGACAACAACCAGAGCGCCAACATTCGCGCACTGGTGGAAGCCGGCGTGCGTTCGTTCAAGATCGAAGGGCGCTACAAGGACATGGGCTATGTGAAGAACATCACTGCCTATTACCGCCAGCGCCTGGACGAGGTCCTCGAAGACCGCCCGGACCTGGCCCGCGCCTCCAGCGGCCGTACCGCGCACTTTTTCGTGCCCGATCCAGACAAGACCTTCCACCGCGGCAGTACCGACTACTTCGTCAGCGAGCGCAAGATCGACATCGGCGCCTTTGATTCGCCAACCTTCACCGGCCTGCCGGTGGGTGTCGTCGAGAAGGTCGGCAAGCGTGACCTGCTGGTAGTCAGCCATGAGCCGTTGTCCAACGGCGACGGCCTCAATGTGCTGGTCAAACGCGAAGTGGTGGGTTTTCGCGCCAACATCGCCGAAGCCAAGGGCGAGTTCGAAGAAGATGGCGAAAAGCGTTACCGCTACCGCGTCGAACCCAACGAAATGCCCGAGGGCCTGCACCAGTTGCGCCCAGGCCACCCGCTGAGCCGCAACCTGGACCACAACTGGCAGCAAGCCCTGCTCAAGACGTCCGCCGAACGCCGGGTCGGTCTTTCCTGGCTCGCTCGCCTGCGCGAAGATCGCCTGGAACTGACCGCCACCAGTGAGGAAGGCATCACCGCCAGCGCTGCCCTGGACGGCCCGTTCGGCCTGGCCAACAAGCCGGAACAGGCCTTGGAGCAATTGCATGACCTGCTTGGCCAGTTGGGTACCACCCAGTACCACGCCACGGCCATCACGCTGGATGCACCCCAGGCGTATTTCATCCCCAACTCGCAGCTCAAGGCGTTACGCCGCGAGGTCATCGATGCGCTGACATTGGCCCGTATCAACGCCCACCCACGTGGCAGCCGCAAAGCCGAGACAGATCCGCCACCGGTATACCCGGAGTCGCACCTGTCGTTCCTGGCCAACGTCTACAACCAGAAGGCCCGCGATTTCTATCACCGCCATGGCGTGAAGCTGATCGACGCCGCCTTCGAGGCCCACGAAGAAACCGGCGAAGTGCCGGTGATGATCACCAAGCACTGCCTGCGTTTTTCCTTCAACCTCTGCCCCAAACAGGCCAAGGGCGTCACTGGTGTGCGCACCAAGGTCGCACCGATGCAACTGATACATGGCGACGAGGTGCTGACGCTGAAGTTCGACTGCAAGCCTTGCGAAATGCACGTCATCGGCAAGATGAAAGGCCACATCCTTGACCTGCCGCAACCGGGCAGCGTGGTGGAACAGGTCGTCGGGCACATCAGCCCGGAAGACTTGCTCAAGACCATTCCTCGCGCCCCTCACTGAGTGATCGTGTAACGCTCAAGGCAGTCGCAACCGCTCATTTCGGCCTGCACCTACAACAGGGCCCTTGGTTTTCCAAGGGCCCTGTTGTCATTCAAGGGCCTTGTCAGCGAGAAAGCGTGAAGTGGGAAAATACACTTTGAATGTTAACGATAATTACTATTATTATCGCGCATTCAAATTGCTACCACTCGCCTCCAAGGATTGCGCCTTCCATGCGTCGCACGTTCGTCTCGCTATGCCTGCTTCATGCTGTTACACCCACCGTGTGGGCTAATCCTTCAAATGAAACCGAGCCACCGCTGGTCGAGCTGCAAGCCTTGAGTATCAATGCCGACGCCGCCGATGCCGAGCGCGTCGACGGCCCGGTGCAAGGCTACAAGGCAACCCGCTCGGCCAGTGCGACCCGTACCGACACCGCCCTGCATGAAACCCCGCAGTCCGTCAGTGTGGTGCCACGCGATGTGCTTGAAGACACCGGTTCGACCCGATTGCAGGACGCGCTGGACTACGCTGGCGGCGTTGGCCGTGCCAACAACTTCGGTGGCCAGGGCTTGACCACCTTTACTGTCCGAGGTTTTACCACCGGCGAGTTCTACCGCAACGGTTTTCCTATCAACCGCGGCTACCCGAACGCCCCCGATGCCAACACCGTCGAGCGGCTCGAGGTGTTACGCGGCCCGGCTACCAGCCTTTACGGCCGTGGCGATCCCGGCGGCACCTTCAACGTGGTCAGCAAACAGCCGCAGGTTGAGCAAAAGGTGACTGTCGGCAGCCAGATCGACGACCAAGGCATGCACCGTGCCACCCTCGATGCTACGGGTGCGCTCAACCAGGAGGGTTCACTGGCGTATCGTTTGAACCTGCTGGGCGAAGGTGGCGAGAGTTTCCGCGACAATGTCGAGAGTGAGCGTTACGACGTTGCGCCCGTGCTGAGCTGGCAGGTCAACGAGACGACCCGGATCGTTTTCGAGGGTGACTTCATGCGTAACAACCACCCGCTCGACCGAGGCCTGACCCGCTATGCCACGCAAAAAGGCAGCGCCTCGCGTGATACCAACATCTGGGAAAAAGGCAGCGACAACCTGCTGCACAATGACAACAACATGGCTCAACTGCGCTTCGACCACGCGCTGAACGACGACTGGACACTGGCCGGTGGCGTGCAGATGCTTGACGGCAGCCTCGAAGGCAACGCCGTGGAAGCCAACGCCCTGCAAGCGGACGGCCGCACCCTGAACCGTAACTTCAACTATCGCAAGCTGGAGTGGACCGACCGGGACGTGCAACTGAACCTGACGGGGCACTTCGATACCGCCGGTTTCGCCCATACCCTGCTGACCGGCGTCGAGTACGAGGACTACGACTATAAGTCGATCATCCAGCGATCCGCGGCTGGGGCATCGGCGTACCCCATCGATATCTTCGATCCCGTGCTCGGCCAACCGCGCCCTGCCCTGACCCGAACCACAACCCATGACAAGGAAAACCTGAAGACCTGGGCGTTTTTTGTCCAGGACCAGGTAGCTCTGACCGAGCGTCTCAAGGCATTGGCCGGGGTACGCGTCGAGCGCTTCGAGCACGACTACAACAACTACCTGCCCAACAGCAAAGGCTGGGAAGCAGCCGACAACGCGGTCACCCCACGCTTTGGCCTGATGTATGACCTGACCGATACCCTTGCGGTGTATGCCAACACGGCGCGCTCGTTCAAGCCCAACAGCGGTGCCAGCCGCCAGGATGAGGGTTTTGCTCCAGAAAAAGGCAAATCCGTCGAACTGGGTATGAAGTGGGAAGCACTTGAACGTCAGTTGAGCGTCGATGCAGCGGTGTATCAGATCGTCAAGGAAAACGTCCTGACCGTCGACCCAGTCAATGAAGACTACAAGGTTGCAGCGGGCGAGGTGCGCAGCCGTGGTTTGGATCTCAACATTGCAGGCAACCTCACGCCCGAGTGGCGGGTTATCGGGGGCTATGCCTACGTTGATGCCGAGGTGACCAAGGACAACTCACTGGAGACTGGGACACGACTGGCCAACATTCCCCGCAACACCTTCAGCCTGCTCAACGTCTATGAGTTCCAGGATGGCATAGCCCAGGGGCTGGGGCTGGGCATGGGGGTCAAGTATGTCGATGACCGGGCCGGGCAGACCATCGCACAGACCTACACCATGGACCGTTACAGCGTGGTCGACCTGTTGAGCTTCTATAAGCTCAACGAACATGTACGTCTGAACCTCGACGTGAAAAACGTGTTCAACAAAGGCTATGACGAAGGCGCGTTCAACAACTACGTCTATCCCGGTGCGCCGCGTACGGTTCAGGCGGGCATCGCCTATACCTTCTGACGCGTCAACGGCATACGGCCCAGCCACTGGACGAGCGGGTACTTGCGCACCGGCTCGTCGCCCTGTTGCGTTTGCTCAATTGCAGCGCACTTCTATAGTGAGCTGATGGGTTTGCGGCACCGTCCGCAACGCCACCCGGTGGCCGACACGGGTGGCGGCGTTCCGATCCCGTTCAGGAGGGACATACGTATGCCTGCAAACCGCTTCCTTGGTGTAAACAGCGGTCACGAGCTGCTGGACGTGCTGATTCGTGCCGGGATGATCGCCGTGCTGGTGAGCTGGTGCTTTCAGATTTTCCAGCCGTTCTTGAACCTGATGCTATGGGCAGTGATCCTGGCAATCACACTTTACCCCTTGAATCAGAAACTCGCGGTCGTATTCGGCAATCGACCGGGGCTGGCCAGCATTCTGCTGATTCTGCTGGGGCTCGCCTGCCTGATCGGCCCGTTGAGCTTGCTGGGAAGCTCAGTCGCCAACTCCGTACAAAACAGCATGCAGACGCTACATAACCAGGCCCTAGAAATTCCTCCACCGCCAGACTCGGTGCGCAGTTGGCCTTTGATCGGCGAAACCCTGTTTGGTATCTGGAGCCGTGCGTCCAATGACTTGAGCTGGGCATACTCGCAGATCGCCCCCCATATCAAAGGGGTCAGCAAAACCCTGCTGGTCCAGCTTGCGGGCATCGGGACGGGCGTCCTGGTGTTTGTCGCAGCCCTCATGATCGCCGGCCTGATGATGGCAAAAGGCGACAGTCTGCAGCACAGTGCAGTGGCTATCGCCTCACGCATTTCCGGCGCCGAGCGCGGCACACAGCTTGCAGCGCTGTGCACCTCCACCATCCGTGCAGTAGCCCAGGGCGTTGTGGGCATTGCCTTCATCCAGATGTTGATGGTGGGTATTGGCCTGGTCGCGATGGGCGTGCCCGCAGCCGGGCTGCTGTCACTGGTCGTGTTGCTGCTGGGCATTACCCAGCTGCCGACGATCTTGATCCTCCTGCCCATTGTGATCTACGTGTTCGCGCATGATGGCGTGAGCGTCGCGACCATCGTCTTCACGGCCTGGATGATATTTGCCGGGCTTTCGGACAACATTCTCAAACCCCTGCTATTGGGACGAGGCGTGGCGGTGCCGATGCCGGTTGTGCTGATTGGCGCCTTGGGCGGGATGTTGAGCAACGGCATCATCGGGTTGTTCATCGGGCCGGTGATTCTGGCGGTGGGGTATCAGCTCTTCATGAACTGGGTCTATCAGACACTGCCAGATGACGGTCCCGACGCAAGTGACACGCCGGAAAAACCGCCCGCCGACTGAGCTCACGGCCACCCGGGCATCTGTGCGTCGGGCTGCGCGCCCAACAGAATATCGAACAGCGCCTGCGCCGCAGCCGAAAGCTCATGGCCGGGCTTGGTCAACACGCCAATTGCCCGCTCCACCGGATCGCGCAAGGTAATGCACCGTGCGCCCAACTCCTGCATTTGCCTGGCGCACAACGCCGGTACCGTACTGACACCCAGCCCGCTGGCAACCATTCGGCCAACGGTCGCAAGCTGATGGCTTTCAAACTCCACCGCCAACTTCAATTGCCGCGCTTGAAGGTGATCTTCAAGCATCACCCGCACGCTTGAGGGGCGTTGCAAGGTAATAAAGGGCTGCTCAAGCAAGGTTTGCCAGTCGACCTCTTGAAGTTCAGCCAGCGGCGAGTCAAGCGGCACCACGGCAACGAATCGATCACGGTACAGCGTTGTAAACGCCAGTGACGAACTCTGCAGCGGCTCAAAAGCGACGCCCAGTTCCACCTGGCGATCGCGGACCATTTCCACCACCTGCTCGTTGATCACATCGTTTACCGTGACGCCAACCTTGGGGTATCGCGTACGAAAGGTTTTCAGGATCGGCGGCAGCAGGTTGCAGGCGAACGATGGCATCGCCGCCAGGGTGACGCGGCCCCGCTGGAGCGTGAACCGCTGGCGGATTTCATCCTCTGCGTTGTCCCAGTCGGCGATCAGACGGCGGGCCAGGGGCAGTAGCGACTCGCCTTCCGGGGTCAGGGTAACCGTGCGCGTGGTGCGGCTGAACAATCGCCCACCCAAGCCCTCCTCCAAGGACTTGATGGTCAGGCTCAGCGCTGATTGCGACAGGTGCAACCGCTCGCAGGCCACGGCAAAACTCAGGCTCTGCGCCACCGCCCAAAAGGCCCGTATCTGCTTGACCGTCATGACTGCTCCTGTATCGCTGCGCTTTATTGAGGTTTATCGATCAATTAATCTTAAAAATCAATTTAACAAATATATGTATTGGCGCAACACTTCAGCACAAATGGCCCTGAACACGGAGAGAGTCAATGCAAGAAGTCGTCATTGTCGCCGCCACGCGCACCGCGATCGGCAGTTTTCAAGGCTCACTGGCCGCGATCCCTGCGACAGAACTGGGTGCTTCGGTGATACGCAACCTGCTGCAACAGGCCGGGATTTGCGGCAGTGAAGTGGATGAAGTCATCCTCGGCCAGGTACTCACCGCTGGCAGTGGCCAGAACCCGGCACGTCAAGCGGCGATTCTCGCCGGCCTGCCCCATGCGGTGCCAGCACTGACCCTGAACAAGGTCTGCGGCTCAGGCCTCAAGGCGCTGCACCTCGGCGCCCAGGCCATTCGGTGTGGCGACGCCGAGGTGATCATCGCCGGCGGCATGGAAAACATGAGCCTGGCGCCTTATGTGCTGCCGGCCGCCCGCACGGGACTGCGCATGGGCCATGCCAGCATGATCGACAGCATGATCAGTGACGGCTTGTGGGATGCCTTCAACGACTATCACATGGGTATTACCGCCGAGAACCTGGTGGAGCAGTACGCGATCAGCCGTGAAGCGCAGGACGCGTTTGCCGCGGCCTCCCAGCAGAAAGCCTGTGCCGCCATCGAGGCCGGTCGCTTCATCGATGAAATCACACCGATCCTGATCCCGCAGCGCAAGGGCGAGCCCATTGCCTTCGCCACCGACGAACAACCACGCAGCGCAACCACTGCCGAATCCCTGGGCAAGCTCAAGCCGGCGTTCAAGAAAGACGGCAGTGTGACTGCTGGCAACGCGTCCAGCCTCAACGACGGCGCAGCAGCGGTGCTGTTAATGAGTGCAGAGAAGGCCAAGGCTTTGGGCTTGCCTGCACTGGCCCGCATTGCAGCCTACGCCAATGCCGGGGTTGACCCGGCAATCATGGGCATTGGCCCGGTCGACGCAACCCGCCGCTGTCTGGAAAAGGCCGGTTGGACCTTGGACCAACTGGACCTGATCGAAGCCAACGAGGCCTTCGCCGCACAGGCGCTCTCGGTAGGAAAAGAGCTGGGTTGGGATGCAGACAAGGTCAACGTCAATGGAGGTGCCATCGCGCTTGGGCACCCTATCGGCGCTTCCGGTTGCCGGGTGCTGGTGACCCTGCTGCATGAAATGATCAAACGTGATGTCAACAAAGGCCTGGCCACGCTGTGCATCGGTGGTGGTCAGGGTGTTGCCCTGGCACTTGAGCGCGACTGATCAAGCCGAGGTGCAATAGAACAGCGCCGGTCAGCACAAGCGTGTGCTGACCGGCGTGTTTGCTGGCGTTTTAGCCCAGCAACTGAACCTTGCCACTCGCCAGCTCGTAGACCCCACCAACAATCTTCAAGCGCTTGGCGGCCAAGGCTTCGGTCAACACCGCAGACGCCCCTTTCAGGCGCTCGACGTTGTCCAGAACGTTCTGGCGAATGGCGTTGTCGAGCACATTGCCCGATTTGCCCATCACAGTCTTGACCGAAGGCTCCACGGCTTTGGCAAGCGTGTCGATATGCCCTGGGAAGGTCGTGCCATCGGTTGCCCGCTGCACCCCTGCCTTCACCGCGCCACAGGCTTCGTGACCCAGCACCATGATCACCGGGGTGCCCAGCACCGCTACGGCGTACTCAAGGCTGGCCAGGCCATCGGTGGTAACGAAATTGCCGGCCACGCGCACAGCAAAGATGTCGCCACGGGCACTGTCAAAGGCGTACTCCGGGGCAATGCGCGAATCTGCACAGCTGAGGATGGCCGCAAAGGGGTTTTGCCCGGATGCCAAGGCTTCCCGCTCGGAGAGGAAGTCATGCCGACGGGCGACGCCCTCGACATACCGCTGATTACCCTCCATCAACCGAGACAGCGCCAGGTCGGGCGTGAGGTCATTCTGTGGTTTAGGTAACGGGCCATCCTTGGGTGCAGCTATTGCTGGCATGGCCGGTAGCATCATCGCCCCAGCGGTCAACAAGGCGGCACCGCCACCAAAACGTAAAAACTGTCGGCGACTGGCTTGGCTGGCCGTATTGCGTTGCTCGTTACATTCACACATGGGCATACCTTCTCGGAAGCACGTAAAACGCGCATTTTCCGGTTATCTGCCCCCCGTGAACGCCGGATGATTCTGATAGCTCTGTAGGAGAATTCCTCTTATGACATGTAAAGCTTCAATCCAGTCGACGCCTGGACCGCCAAGCCCCCGCGATGACTGCTTATCGTAAAGCAGCCATTATTCTGCGTATGCGCTGAATGTCGGCCTATATTGAAGGTGTCGATGCCGGTGAAGCGTGCGCGCCTGAAACCTTCATTGACGCACGCTATTTCAGGGAGCTAGCGGACCATCCAAACCGTTGGAGGTGTCACATGAGCCAATATCAGCGCATCTTTCTCATCGCCGGCCCGAGCATGCGCCATTCGCCCGCCATGCAGCGCGCGCAAGCAATTGCCGATGCTACCGGGGCGGCCCTGCACATCACGTTGTTTATCGAAGATGTCGACATTCTGGGCCTGATGAGCGGTGGCGAAGCCTTGCGCAAACAACTGCAGGATGAACACCGCAAGTGGCTTGCCGATGAGGCTGACGTCATGCGCCGCAGCGGCATTGATGTCACCAGCGAAGTGGTGCTCACCCGTACCGTGTACGAAGACATGCTTGAGCAGGTGAAGCGGCTGCAGCCGGACCTGGTGATCAAAGACGTTCACCATGAGTCATTGCTCAAACGTGTATTCATCACGCCGCTGGATTGGCACTTGCTCAGAGAATGTCCGGCTGCTGTGCATTTTGTCAGCCAGATTCAATGCCCATTGCCACGTGTCATCGTCGCTGCCGTGGACCTCGCCCCACAACACACGCAAAACCCGGCCTCAACTACCAACGACTGCATCATGGCGACGGCTACCCGGCTCGCTGAACAATGCGATGCTGAGCTCCACTTGCTGCACGCCTACGATACGGCACACACCCATATCACCGATGCAGGTGCCGGGACGGTAACGATGCCAGGGTTCAACAGTGAAGTACGCAAAGCACTGCAGCATGCGTTCACTCAGCTTGCCGAACACTATGGGATACCGCCTGAGCGACAACACCTTCTGGCCGGATTCCCCGTCAAGGCGATTGCCGAATTTGCCGCGCAGCACCGCGCAGACGTCATCGTCATGGGCAACACCCATCACACAGGTCTTGATAAACGAGTAGGCAGCACCACCGAGCATGTGCTCTATCAAGTGCCCTGCAACATACTGGCAACTCGAGAAAAACTTGAACCCTGAGGAACCGTCCATGTTTACACCCGGTCATCTGCGTCGCACTAACAACCCGAATATCCCTGGCGTTCCAACGTTCGACATTGAGGTGTTCTATGAGGTCCGTCAGGTTCCCCAAGAAGGCATGCTGATGCACTTCACGATGTCCGGGGAGGTCAATGGTCGTGCTTTTTCCGAAGAGTTCGACATGCACCGAGATACCGCGCACAACTTTGCCAGCCTGATTGCCAAGCATGCGGTCAAAAACGGCGTACCGCCCAATGCCAGCCCAATCATGCGTAATCACAGCGAATACGACGCGATGTTCAAGGATATTCGCGACAAACTGGGTATCAAGCCAGGGGATCCGATCAACCTGGATAACCTGGACAAAGACGGGCTCTGAGCCCTGCCCTGGTCAGTTGATCTACCTGGCACCCACTGCGCAAGTCGCCCCCTGAAGCAACGAGCCTAAGGTGCCCGGTGATCACCGTCCGGACTGGCGGGCGGGCTGTACCATTTGTCTCTGGGCACCCACTTCGCCTCGTGCGGGTCGCCCAGATAGTGCGGCGACATGATCTGTACGCCGTACTCATTGAACACATCCTGGATATTGGCATGCAACAGGGTCAACAACTCCGCACGCGGATGGGGTTGGCTCGGAATGGCTTGCGCCACTAACCGATACTCGGGGTAGAAGTCCGACAGCGCCGTCTGGAACACCTGCGGTGGGGGCTGTTCGAGTACCCCCGTGGTACGCCGAGCAGCTTCCAACAACATCGCTTCCACCTGCCGCCAAGGCGTGTCGTAGCCAATGGTGACGGTGGTGTCGACGACATAGCCAGCCCCTTGCACGGTGCGCGAGTAGTTCTTGGTCACCGCATTGGTGATCATCGAATTGGGCAGGGTCAGCACTTCTCCAAGCCCGGTACGAATGCGAGTCGTAAACATCCCAAGCTCCGTCACGGTGCCTTCATGCTCACCGATACGCACAAACTCGCCCGGGCGCAATGTACGCGTGTAGGTCAGTATCAACCCGGCCGCCGCCTGCCCGACCACACTGCTGGCGCCCAGCGAGATCATCAGGCCGATCAGTACCGACAGGCCCTTGAAGGCTTCCGTATGAGCGCCCGGCAGGTACGGGTAGGCCATTGCCAGAGCAAACAGCCAGATGGCCAGCGAGGTCAGGCGCGTGGTGGGTTGCAGGGTTTCTTCGTTGAGCCAACCGAAAACACCCGCCATGGCGATACGCCGCAGCACGCTTTTGCTAAAGCCACTGAAGCCCCGAGCAATGAGGAAAATCGCCAGCACAACACCCAGCCGAGGCACAGCGTCGATCATGCTCTCGAACAATGACTGGGCAACGCTGAGCAAGTAGTTGTTCAGGCTCTCACCCCAAGGGCGCGTATACGGAAAGCGTGAAAGCACAAAGCCCAACCACTGATACGTGAGCAACACCACCAGCACCCAACGCACGAACCACAGGACACGGCTAATCAAGGGGTACAGGTAACTGGCGTCGATCAGCGGCATCTGGCCAATCTTCAACGACAGCGCATGCCGTTTCATCAATGCCGGCAGTACCGCAAGCAACCTGCGGCGAATGAAAAAGATCAACCACAACAGACCAAACAGCAGCAGAGAGGCCAGCGCAGAGGCCAGCGCAGCCCGGAGCATTTGCTGCACACTTCGCGCTTCCCGGGTTTCAGCAACGACCAGACGCAAATTCTCCGCAGCACCCTGTGCCGCTTGCATCACCGACTCGAACTGCAGTTCATCAACGTCCTTGGGAGAGATGATGAAAGCCCGCCTGGGCCCTATCAGCACCAGATAGCTGTTCAACATCGGATCAACGCTGACCTCAAGCGAGTCTGCGCTGTCGAGTGCCTCATTGATTACTGCAGTGGCGTGCTTCACCCGCAGTTCCGGCACTTCGCCAAGCAACGATGCCCGAAAGACCGTAATCGTGCGGTTGGCGATCTTCAACTCAGCGCTGGGCGGTGGCTCTGTTGGCGCGTCGGCGGCAACACCCAAGGCTGGCATCAGCCAGCAGCACCACAAAAGTATCCCTACCAGCGCCCGACTACGCATACGCTCTCAGCCCCCTCGACACAGACGACCATCGCAGATGGTGTTTTCGCCAGTGTAGTCGCTGTTGCCAGAGGGGCAGCGGGAGCTATTCCCGAGAGCGGAGTTTAGGTCGACCTTTCCGGGGCGACGCAGGTAACGGCCGAACATGACGGTTCATATAAAGCCTTGTTTTTTGGTGGAGTTATGCCGCCAACATGCAGGACAAATGACGTACAGTCTTCAGGATGAATTCGTTGAGTTATGCACCAGCATGCGAAAAACAGGGCCGTTAACTACCACAGATTACGCAACCTTGGAACATAAAAACGTAAGCTGCAGGCAGCAATAATAAGAAAAACAACTCCAACAACACCCCAATAGTAATGACCCTCAATCGGAACTATTGCCGTCACGCCCCACACAACGAACAACGCATAAAACATCGATGAACCAATAATGGCCAAATACAAACCAAAAATAGAAAAATCAATACGCATGACTTATGGAGCCTCATGAATACACATTATAAAAATCAATATACCCTGCGTTCATAGGCGATATGGAGCACACGACACAAGAGGCCGAGAACCTGTCGCTTCTACCATGGCCGGGGTGCTCAGCGAAAACCCGTCTTGCAGCAGGTGGATGTGCCGCATGGTTTCCAATGGATAAGGCTTACGGCCGCCACCCGCCTTTGGATGGAGCCCTCACAATGAGATAGCTTTGGAACTATCGGTTTTCCGGCCCGCAACGAAAAGCCCCGCAGACGTTGATCTGCGGGGCTTTCAAACAATAGAGGCCGAGGTCGAACCGGCGTAGAAGGATTTGCAATTCGACAGGACGATGATCAACACGCCGAACTGCGTCATCTGCCGCACACAACGCGTCTTTCTGGGGCCTGCAAGCAATGCTTTTAATCCCTCACAGATCTGTGTAAAACAGATGGGATCCAAAACGCACAGGGGGTTTCAATCATGATCTACCGTCCATTGGGCCAAAGCGGCCTGCAAGTGTCCGCGCTGACCCTGGGCAGCATGATGTTCGGCGAACAGACCAGCGCCGAAGACTCGCTGCGTATCATCGATAAGGCCTGGGACCAGGGCATCAACTTCATCGATACCGCTGACGTCTACAACGGCGGCCGCTCCGAAGAAATTGTCGGCGAAGCCATCGCCCGCCATCGTCAGGATTGGGTGCTGGCCTCCAAGGTGGGCTTCGGCCCCGTGGATGGCGTTCCCAACCGCAGCGGGCTGAGCCGCAAGCATATTTTCAATGCCATCGAAGCCAGCCTGACACGCCTGGGCACAGACTATCTGGACATCTACTACCTGCACCGCGAAGACCATGGCACCCCGCTGGAGGTCACCGTATCCGCCATCGGCGACCTGCTGCGCCAGGGCAAGATCCGCCATTGGGGTGTGTCGAATTTTCGCGGCTGGCGCATTGCCGAGATCGTCAACCTGGCCGAGCGCATGGGTGTTGCAAAACCCGTGGTCAGTCAGCCGTTGTACAACATCGTCAACCGTCAGGCCGAACCTGAGCAGTTCACCGCCGCCGCCCATCATGGCTTGGGCATCGTCCCCTTCAGCCCACTGGCCCGTGGCGTCCTCAGCGGCAAGTACGCGCCCAATGCCACCCCTGACGCCAACAGCCGGGCCGGACGCCAGGACAAACGTATCCTGGAAACGGAATGGCGAGCCGAGTCGCTGGAAATCGCCCAGAAGATCCACGCCTACACCGAAACCAAAGGCGTTGGCATGGTCGAGTTCGCCATTGCCTGGGTGCTCAACAATCGGCTGATCAGTTCAGCCATCGTTGGCCCGCGCACCGAGGCCCAATGGGACACCTACAGCGGCGCCCTGTCGGTCGAGATCAACGCCGAAGACGAAGCCTTCATCGACGCGCTGGTGACCCCGGGCCATGCCTCAACCCATGGCTACAACGATGTCAGCCACTTCGTCAGCGGACGTCTGCCGCGCTGAGTACCGGGCCCAGAAGGTGGCTGATGGCAGCCTTGAGCTTCATCGGCCGCACCGGTTTGTTCAGCAAGCTGTGCCCCAAGGCCCGCACTTGCTGCTTGAGTTCGTTGCTGTAGTTGGCGGTGATCATCAAGGCGGGCAAGGGTGTCGCCCGCCGGGCGTTGATCGCAGCCACGGCGTCAACACCATTGCGGTCGTTATCCAGGTGGTAATCGGCAATCAACAGGTCGGCACCGGCATGGTCGGTGGCCACTTGGCGAGCCAGGTCTGCTTCGCTCAGCGCGGTCACCACTTCGCACCCCCATTGTTCAAGCAAGGTGCGCATCCCCGCGCAGATCGCCGCGTCATTGTCCAACACCCAGATGCGCGCGCCCTGCAGGCGTTCCACAAACGGCTCCAGCGGTGGCGCTACGATGCGACTGCGAGGCCCGCGCTTGCTGCGCGGCACTTCAATGGAGAACACAGAGCCTCTACCCGGCGTCGAGCGTACCGCGATCCGGTGCCCTAGAATGCCGGCGATTTTTTCCACGATGGCCAACCCCAGCCCCAACCCGCGATCCTGATCCGGGCGCTGAACATCACCGCGCTTGAACTCCTGGAAGATCTCTCCGCGCTTGTCGGCAGCAATGCCGATACCGGTATCCCAAACCTCAATCAACAACCGCTTACCGCGCCGACGACAGCCCAGCAACACGCGGCCTCGGGGTGTATAGCGGATGGCATTGCTGAGCAGGTTGCGCAGGATGCGCGCCAACAACTGGATGTCACTGCGCACTTTCAGGCTGCACGGTACGTAATCCAACCGTAAACCTTCAGTGTCGGCGATGTGGGCATATTCCGCTGCAAGGTTATCGAGCAGGTCACTCAGCGCGAAAGGCGCAACATCGGCCTTGATCACCCCGGCATCGAGCTTGGAAATATCAACCAGGGTACCGAGCAGGTTCTCCACATCATCCAGCGAGTTGCTGACATTGCGCACCAGCGCCGGGCTGCTGCTGGGCTGCTCCTGCAACGCGCTGGTAAACAATCGCGCGGCATTGAGCGGCTGCAGCAAGTCATGGCTGACGGCAGCGAGGAACTTGGTCTTGGACAGGTTGGCCCGATCGGCATCCTGCTTGGCCTCCCGCAGCCGCGCCTCGGCCGTGCGTCGTTCCTCGATCTCGCGCAACAGCTGCTGATTGAGGCTTGTGAGCTCAGCGGTGCGTTCGCGCACCCGCACTTCGAGGTGTTGATAGGCCTGGTGCAAGGCCTCTGCAGTACGCCGACGCTCAGTGATGTCGCGAATCAGCACGAAGATCCCGACCACTTCACCACTGGCCAACTGATTAGGGACATAGGAGCGCAGCATGTAGCGTTCCTGGCCGTTGACGTTGGTTTCAGCCATCTCAAAGGTCACGCTCTCCCCCGCCAGCGCGCGCTCAACGTAGCTTTCCAGGCGCTGGCAGTGCTCGGGGCTGTGCGCCTCGCGCAGGCTCTGGCCGAGCATCAGGCCGCGTGGCCAGCAATACCACTGCTCGTACACCTTGTTGGTGAACTCGTAGACCAGATCGGCATTGAGGTAGGCAATGAGCGCCGGTACGTGGTCGGTAATCAGGCGAATCCAGCGCTCGCTTTCGCTCAGTGCTTCAGCATGCTGGTAACGCTCGGTAATGTCGGTGAAGGTATTGACGAACCCACCTGCGGGCAATGGATGAGTACGTATCTCCAACATGCGCCCATCGTACAGGCGCTGCTCCAGTTCACGGATGGCGCGGCCATTGGCATCGCGACTGGAGGGGGTCAGCAAGGCCAATTCGCTGTCGCCGATCACTTCGGCGAAGTCGCGATGGGCGGCAATCGGTGCCAGCCCGCTGAGTTCGAGAAAGCGTCGATTCCACAATTCGAGAACACCGTCGGCACTGACCATCGCCACCCCTTGGGAGAGGTTGTCGACGGCCCGTTGCAAGAGCCGCGTTTTTTGTGCGAGCGCCTGCTCACGGCGCTGGGTTTCACTGAGTTTGACCTCGGTGATATCGGTGAACAGCATCACCCGCCCACCGTCACGGGTCGGGCGCTCGCTGACCTGCAGCCAGCGCCCGTTATGCAGGCGGTACACCGCGTGTTCTTCAGCCGAGCCGCGCAACGCCTCGGCGAACAGGCCGGTGCTGTGCATCAGGCGCTTGACCTCAGCCAGGCGCATGCCACTGATGATGCGGATCCGGCTACCGGCCCAAAAGGCCTTGAACCGACTATTGAACAACACGATACGCAGGTCCTGATCGAACAACACGAACGCGTCCGAGATGCTCTCAATCGCATCGACCAGATGCTGATGGGCCGTCTCGGCGCGCAATCGGGCGTCGCTGAGCAAATGATTGCTTGCCTTGAGTTCAGCCATTGCCTGGTTCAACGCATCGGTACGCTCGCGCACCTGCTCGGCCAGGACGACCGAGTGCTGGAATGCTGCGTAGGAGTCGTCAGGACGCGCAGCCCCCGACTCCAGGCGTTCAATCAGCGCCGCATTGATTCTGGCCAGTTTTTGATTGGCCCGCTGGAGCTGGGCAATCTGCTCCGCTGCGCAAATCTCGGGGCCGTCCAATGGCAACACCGGTGAAGGTCTGGTTGATGTGCATGCCATTGAACTGTTCTCCATAGGAGTTGAAGCCAAGCACTCGGCGTTCGCGCAGGAATGTACTGACGGCGACAAAGTCATCGCTGCCTTCAAGCTCCAGGCGACGCAGGAAACAGTCGCAACCGATGGTCAACAGCAGCGGCCCCAGGCGCTGCTGCAGCCCTTCGAACAACTGCTCCAGGTTGGGTATCAGCGGCCCGGGGTGCATGGCGGTGAGCACGATGCCGTTCTCCACCGCGCAGTAGAAACTCAGGCTCAAGTCATCGTGAACCTGTTGAATGGCCCGTACGTAGAAGCGCTCGTTGAGCCGAACGGCGAGCGGGTGCGCAGCAAAGGTCCGGTGATTGATCGCCTCAACCGGCACGCCGATCAGTTGTGCATATTCCAATGCCGCAGGTTCGGCATTGAGCTCATACACACGGCGCAGGTTGCGGTCAGCCCGGGTGACGACCAGCTTCTCTGTACGTGGCTGGATGTGGTGGGTGGTGAACACCTCGAAATCCAGCCAGGTATTGACCAACAGCACCACTGCCGCGCCCGTGTGGAAGGCACCGTCAAAATAGACATGGGTGTGGTGCAAGTAGTTGTCGTCGCCGGCCGAACCACCGAAATGCGGGATATCCCCCAGCGCCGCACTGAGGGCAGCGAGGAACATTTCTTCACGACTGGACAAGCCATCAAGCAAGGTCAGGGCGAAGCTGTGGCCCTTGATCGGTGCCAGGGTGTTACCCCGGCAACCACCGACCAGACGCTCAACCATGTGTTGAGCATCGATCAGGCTGAAGTGCTGCATGTGATCGACCAGTTCGGCGGCAATGGAAAACTGCCGATGGTCGAAACCCAGCGCCGTGACACACCCGCGACCGTAGCCGTCAGGGGTGATCTCTCCGGCGCTGGTACAACCGGCCATGCGGATCCCGCCAAAGCTTTGCCCCAACGCCTGGGCCAAGGCTGGCAGGTCGTACTCGGCCGAGCAGAAAAACAGCACAAACCCCAAATGCGGGTGCAGCAGTTGCCGCGCCAGGTCCTGCGCCACCTCGTCGGCGGCTGCGGCCCGTGACATGGCGCTGATGACACCTTCGGCCTGAAACTGCTGCATAACGGCCTCCTGGGTGGGGCGATAGCTCATGGCGGCAGTGTACGAGCGGTGCAGCACAGGCCGAATGCTACTTGGGTACTGGGTTGGCGTGTCGTTGGTTGTAGTGCCGTGGGTGTCAGGCGTAGGCCCTGTCAGAAACCAGAGGCATGGGAGCTCACCAGGTCAGCACGGCCCCCACCGCGAAGGTATCGGTGTCTTCGTTCTGGGCATCGCCCTCATGCCCGGTGATCTCGAACTGGTTGTACTCGGCCACCAGCTTGAGGTTGTCGTTGATGTCATGAAACAAGGCGACACCTCGGGTCTCGTAATCCGCCCCGGTATTGACCGCACCGTTGCCATCATCGTTGGTCTTGCCATAGGACAATGCCACGCGGTTCTTGCCGAACCGGTACGAGCCCTGCATCAGGTAACCCTTGCTGTCCACCTCGCGCAACGTCGCTTCCCCGGCATTGTTGGTAAAAAACGGGTTGATCCCTTTGGCGGTAAAGCCGGAGCCGGTCAGCGAAAAGCTGCCCATCTTGGCCTGCACACCGTAGCCGAGCCCTTTGGAGGTCACCGTATCGACCGTACTGTCGGTGTTCTCCGAAGTCTGGTAGGAGCCGTTGAGCCAACTGTAGATCTGCGCGCCACCGAGGTCGAACTGATAGGTAATCTCGCTCTCGGTACGCGGGGCTTCCTGATAGGCCTTGCCCACATCGCTGTCATCGTTGGTATCAACCGGGTCCATGATCCCCACCGCCACGCGCAGCCCGTCCATCAGCGGCGTGCGGTAGGTAATCTGTGAGGTCGGGAACGGGTATGGATAGCCACTGCCGATGTTGCCGAACGATACCCCGCCACCGTCCACCAGCCCCAGGGTGTCGCTGACCTGGCCATAACCGGCAAGCAACTCGTCGAGCAGGATGTTGGAGCGGGCAAACAGACCGAAGTCCTTGCCGATCAGCACTTCGCCCCACTCGGGGTTGGCCACGGTACCGTAGAACTGCCGGACGTCGATGGCCGTGTCAGTGCCGTTGGTCTCACTGTCGTTGATGGTCACCCAGAACGAAGCACGCCCGCCCAGCTTCAGGTCATCGACCTGACGGGTCATGTTGAAACCCAGGTAGTTGGGCAGAAAGCCCATCTTCACCCGTGACTGGCGCCGATCGTACTGCTCACCCGCACGGTCGACATCGCTGTTGACGTAGAAGGCGTTGATGTAGCCGTCGGTAGCGAAGGTGGTCTGGTCCTTGTCGTACAGCATGATTTCGGCCTCGGCCAAGGGGCTAAGGCCCAGGGCTGCGACGCTGGCGAGCAAGGGCAGGAAACGGGCATTGGCGTTGTTATTGTTGTGCATGGCGCTCTCCGCAAGCAGGGGGACAGGTGTCGGAGGCGATTATCGGAAGCCTGCGCTGGCTGCCCTACACTGCATTGGAGGCAAAGTGCTGCTGCTTTGGCCCGGCGTGACAGGCGGTGGGCCAAGGGCACTAGTACCGCGTACGGCGGTGCCACAACGCTAAAGTGCCAGTACTGTAGGCATAAGGCGTGGTTCGCCATGCAAAAATGCAGATTAGGACTGCAGTTTTGCGGATTGTATTCGGCAAATTTGCACTGCTACGATCCGGCAATCCTTGAAGGCTCATCCACAGCGTGACAATTCATGTGGAAAATCAATAACAAAGCAGGGAGATAGCGATGACCGCGCAAGCCCACCCTCCGGTCTCTGTCGACACGACCCAAGTACTGGCGGAGGTCCGCAACCATATCGGTTACCTGACGCTCAACCGCCCCGCCGGCCTCAATGCCATCACACTGGAAATGGTGCGCAGCCTGCACCAGCACCTCAAGGCCTGGAGCAGCGATCCTCAGGTACGCGCTGTCGTCCTGCGTGGCGAAGGCCCGAAGGGCTTCTGCGCCGGTGGTGACATCCGCTCGCTCTATGACAGCTACAAAGCCGGTGACAGCCTGCACAAGGACTTCTTCGTCGAGGAATATGCCCTTGACCTGGCGATCCATCATTACCGCAAACCGATCCTCGCCTTGATGGACGGTTTCACACTGGGCGGCGGCATGGGCCTGGCGCAAGGCGCCGAGTTGCGTATCGTGACCGAACGCAGCCGCCTGGCCATGCCGGAAACCGCCATCGGCTACTTCCCGGATGTCGGCGGCAGCTACTTCCTCTCGCGCATCCCCGGCGAGCTGGGCATTTACCTGGGTGTCAGCGGCGTGCAGGTGCAGGCCGCCGATGCACTCTATTGCGGGCTGGCCGACTGGTACGTCGAGAGCAACCAGTTGGCCGTGCTGGACGAGCGCCTGGACAAGCTGAACTGGAGTGCCAACCCACTCAAGGACCTGCAAGGCGTGCTGGCCAAGCTCGGCACCCAGGCGCTGGACAATCCGCCACTGGCAGGCCTGCGCCCTGTCATCGACCACTTCTTCGCCCAGCCCGACCTGCCGAGCATCATCGAGCAACTGCGCAGCGTGAGCGTCGCCGATAGCCGCGAGTGGGCCTTGAAAACCGTAGAGATCCTGGAGAGTCGCTCACCGCTGGCCATGGCGGTCACCTTGCAGATGCTTCGTCGGGGTCGCACGCTAAGCCTTGAAGACTGCTTCAAAATGGAACTGCACCTGGACCGGCAATGGTTCGAGCACGGCGACCTGATCGAAGGCGTACGTGCGCTGATCATCGACAAGGACAAACAACCGCGCTGGAACCCGCCGACCCTGGCGGCGCTGGAATCCAAGCGCGTCGACCAATTCTTCGAAGGCCTCTGAGGGCTGGAGTACGCACATGCAAGACCTGGAACTGACTGAAGAACAGATCATGATCCGCGACATGGCGCGCGACTTCGCCCGAGGCGAAATTGCCCCCCACGCCCAAGCCTGGGAAAAAGCCGGCTGGATCGACGATGGTGTGGTCGCGAAGATGGGCGAACTCGGCCTGCTCGGCATGGTCGTGCCGGAACAATGGGGCGGCAGCTACACCGACTACGTCGCCTACGCCCTGGCGGTTGAAGAGATTTCCGTGGGTGACGGCGCCACAGGCGCGTTGATGAGTATTCACAACTCGGTCGGCTGCGGCCCGCTGCTGGCCTATGGCAGCGCTGAGCAACAACAGACCTGGCTTGAGCCACTGGCCACGGGCAAGGTCATCGGCTGCTTCTGCCTCACCGAACCACAAGCCGGCTCGGAAGCCCACAACCTGCGCACCCGTGCCGAGCTGCAAGGCGATCACTGGGTCATCAACGGTGCCAAGCAGTTCGTCAGCAATGCCCGCCGCGCTGGCCTGGCGATTGTCTTTGCCGTGACGGATCCAGAGTTGGGCAAGAAAGGCCTCTCGGCCTTCCTGGTGCCTACCGACAACGAAGGCTTTGTCGTCGATCGCAGCGAGCACAAGATGGGTATCCGTGCCTCCGACACCTGCGCCGTGACATTGAACAACTGCCGTATTCCTGCAGCCAACCTGCTGGGCGAGCGCGGCAAAGGCCTGGCCATCGCGCTGTCCAACCTTGAAGGCGGGCGTATCGGCATTGCTGCCCAGGCATTGGGCATCGCCCGCGCTGCGTTTGAAGCGGCCCTGACCTACTCCCGCGACCGTATCCAGTTCGGCAAGCCAATCAACGAACACCAGAGCATCGCCAACCTGCTGGCCGACATGCAACTGCAGATCAACGCTGCACGTTTGCTTATCCTGCACGCCGCGCGCCTGCGCAGCGCTGGCTTGCCGTGCCTGTCGGAAGCCTCCCAGGCCAAGCTGTTCGCCTCGGAAATGGCCGAGCGGGTATGTTCCAAGGCGATTCAGGTGCATGGCGGCTATGGCTACCTGGAAGACTACCCGGTTGAGCGCTACTACCGCGATGCGCGGATCACCCAGATCTATGAAGGCTCCAGCGAAATCCAGCGGATGCTGATTGCGCGGGAATTGAAGCACTACCCGCTCTGACCGCTACAAGAGCCAGCCTCTGCGGTGAGAGGCTGGCTTGCCAGCGCTACAAACGCCGCGTACTCACGGCCAAACCTCAGCGATCCACCCGGCGCAACACGTCACGTTCATACTGCGGATACAGATGGCTGACGGTTCGGGTCAGCTCATACTGGGTCAGGCTGATCCCGGCAAAGCGCTCAGGGATCGGCGTTGCCAATACCTCGTTCATCTCAAGCCCTTGCAGGGCGCTGTCGTGCAGCAACCCATCGAGCCATCCCAGGTAATCCACCATCTGTTCAAAGGGCGCCGAGTCATTGGCCAGCGGACCGTGGCCAGGTACCAGCAGCGTCCAGGGCAAGCCTTTCAACTGCTGCAAGTCCTGCAGCCAGACGTCCAGCCCCGGACTATGCGGTGTGGTCAGGGCGCGTTGATAGAACAACAGATCACCGGCGAACAGCACCCCGGTCTTTTCATCGAATACCGCAAGGTCCGCACCGCTGTGGCCGCTGAGCGCCAACAGACGCAAAGGGTGGCTACCAAACACCTGCAGGCCGGGCTCAAGCACCTGGTCTGGCAAGTGCACCTGAGTGCCGCGCATCCAGTCACCCACCAGCCGGTACATGTTTTCGGCCAGGGCGTCGCCCTGCTCCTTGAGCCGCACACCCGTCCCGGCCAGGGCCCCGACAGGCACATCGGCAAACGCCTGGTTACCCAGCGCATGGTCGGGGTGATGGTGGGTCAACAGCACCTGCACGACCGGCTTGTCGGTCACACGGGCGATGGCCTGGCGCAAGGCCTGGCCGTAACGTAGCGACGGCCCCGTGTCGATCACCACGACGCCGGCTTCCGTGACAATAAACGCGCTGTTGACGATGTTTGCACCATTGCTGCGAGAGAAGTTTTCGGTGCTGCCCTCCAGCATCCAGGTGTCGGTGGCGATCTGGCGCGGCATCAGCCGGTAGTCCAGATCGGCAAGGCTCGGCAGGCTGAACGCAGCCAGCAATAGCACTATCAAGCGCATGGGTGGGTCTCACTCCAGGGCAGCATCGAATTGATTGCCGTTGTTGTCGCGCAAGCGTAGCCGTACCGGGCCGGTATCGCGCAGATCGAAAGAAAGGCTGGGGTTCTCACTCACCGCCGGGTACAACACCAGGGTCGCCAACGAGTGGCCGGCGACGTCGAACAGTTCAGCCTGCTCGATGAAAAACTCCGGTGTGCCCGCCACCAGGCCATTGTCCATGGGGTGCGCAACGTGCACGCGCAGGCGACTGAACCCCTCTCGCGGGTAGCGGCCACCCAGTACCTGGCCCAGGCGCTGCTCCCAGTCAGGTTGGCTGCGCACCACGCTGGGCGCCGTACAGCCGCCACCCGCCGCATCGATCAGGGTCGAGCCGACATGCCAGACGCCGTCTTCGGTCTGCACGGCTGCGCGCAAGGCCGTGGCCTGCTCAATACGGATACGGATCGCCAGCCAAGGCAACACATGAGGCCCCGGTTTAAAGTCGACGATTGTCGGCAAGGGGTTGAGCTCTGCCCAGGCAATAATGCGCGTAACCTTACCCGGCACGTCACGCGCATCGATTTGCAGCGGCACCTGGCGGGCGTCCTCGGCAAATGGCGGGGCAATCACACGCACCCGCGCATCAAAAAGATAGGGGTCGTCCTTGATCCACTGTTTACGGTAGAACTCCCACATCACCGACGGTACCGGGTCCGGCCCTGGCTCAATGGCCTGCACAGGCATACCGAGCATCAGCAGCGCCAGCAGCAACGGCCCGCGGCTCATGGCTCACTCCTCGACGTGCACGCTGTCCAGGTAGCTGCGTACCGCCCAAAGCGCTTCCTGGCTCAGGTAATCTGCCATTTTCGGCATGTACACACGACCGTCGCGCACCGCGCCGTTGCGCACGCGCTCAACAAACCATTCATCACCGTTCACGCCGGCATCGAGCATGCGCAGGTCCGGTGCAATACCACCGGATTTGGCCTCCAGACCGTGGCAGGCGGCGCAGTTCTGGTTATAGGCAGACGCGCCGATCGAGACCGCCTTTTCCTGTTGTTCGGTGTTGCGATAAGGGTTTTCCGTGCGCCATTCGCTGCCCAGTTGCTCCAGACCGTCGGTCTTGACCGCCTGGGGAACGACGTTGCCATGGGCGAAGACTGCGCCCGCACTCAACAGGCTGCCCGTCACAATCAGGCTCAACCAGGCTTTCTTTACTGTTTTCATTGTTCTGCCCTCGACTTCTCTGCACGATGCACGCGAAAACCTCTCGACTGAAAGGTTCTGCCGGGCATCTTAGGAAGGCCGCAGAGGTGCCCCCATGCTGCTTTGGTGGTCGCGCCTTACTCCCTTGGTAGTAGGGCTTGTGGGGCAGTGCCAAATCATATCCGGGGTGGGAAGTTTTCCCGGGGCAGGCGGGAGTTTTTCCGTATCACGCAGCGCAGCAGCGTTCCAGTCTATGCAGGCCAAAACCTCCATTGGGAACACTCACCATGACAATAAGATCGTTACCCGCCGCGCTTTCGCCACTGTCCATCGCCGTGCAGACCGTCCTGCTGGTCGGCAGCCTTGCCCTGGCCCCGGCCGCCCATGCCAAGCCCGTGAGCTGGGAAGACATCGCCAACGACCACACGACCACCGAAAACGTATTGCAGTACGGCATGGGCACCAACGCTCAGCGCTGGAGCCCGCTGGCTCAGGTCAACGACAAGAACGTGTTCAAGCTGACCCCCGCCTGGTCCTATTCGTTTGGCGATGAGAAGCAGCGGGGCCAGGAATCCCAGGCCATCGTCAACGACGGTGTGATCTATGTGACCGGCTCATACTCGCGGGTATTCGCCCTCGACGCCAAGACCGGCAAGCGTCTGTGGACCTACAACCACCGCCTGCCCGACAACATCCGTCCGTGCTGCGACGTGGTCAACCGTGGCGCCGCCATCTACGGCGACAAGATCTACTTCGGCACCCTCGACGCCCGGGTCATCGCACTGAACAAGGACACCGGCAAGGTCGTCTGGAACAAGAAGTTCGGCGACCACAGCGCCGGTTACACCATGACCGGTGCGCCGACCTTCGTCAAAGACCAGAAAAGCGGCAAGGTCCTGATGATTCACGGCAGCTCTGGCGATGAATTTGGCGTGGTCGGCCAACTGTTCGCCCGCGACCCGGACACCGGTGAAGAAGTCTGGATGCGTCCGTTCGTTGAAGGCCATATGGGCCGCCTGAACGGCAAGGACAGCACCCCGACCGGTGACGTCAAGGCGCCGTCCTGGCCGAACGACCCCACCACCGAAACCGGCAAGGTCGAAGCCTGGAGCCATGGCGGCGGCGCCCCATGGCAGAGCGCCAGTTTCGATCCCGAAACCAACACCGTCATCGTCGGTGCCGGCAACCCTGGCCCGTGGAACACCTGGGCACGTACCGCCAAAGACGGCAACCCACACGACTACGACAGCCTCTACACCTCCGGCCAGGTAGGCGTCGACGCCACCACCGGCGAAGTGAAATGGTTCTACCAGCACACCCCGAACGACGCCTGGGACTTCTCCGGCAACAACGAACTGGTGCTGTTTGACTACAAGGACAAGGATGGCAAGCAGTACAAGGCCACCGCCCACGCCGACCGTAACGGTTTCTTCTACGTGGTTGACCGCACCAACGGCAAGCTGAAGAACGCCTTCCCGTTCGCCGACAACATCACCTGGGCCAGCCATATCGACCTCAAGACCGGTCGCCCGGTCGAAAACCCGGGGCAGCGTCCAGCCAAGCCTGAGCCAGGCCAGACGAAGGGCAAGCCGGTCGAAGTCTCGCCGCCGTTCCTGGGTGGCAAGAACTGGAACCCAATGGCCTACAGCCAGGACACCGGGTTGTTCTACGTGCCGTCCAACCAGTGGAAAGAGGAATACTGGACCGAAGAGGTCAACTACAAGAAAGGCTCGGCGTACCTTGGCATGGGCTTCCGTATCAAGCGCATGTACGAAGACCACGTCGGCTCGCTGCGAGCCATGGACCCGACCACCGGCAAGATGGTCTGGGAACACAAAGAGCGCCTGCCGCTCTGGGCCGGTGTACTGGCCACCAAGGGCAACCTGGTGTTTACCGGTACCGGTGACGGCTTCTTCAAGGCCTTCAACGCCAAGACCGGTGAAGAGCTGTGGAAATTCCAGACCGGTAGCGGCATCGTTTCGCCGCCCATTACCTGGGAGCAAGACGGCGAGCAGTACATTGGCGTAACCGTCGGCTATGGCGGCGCGGTACCACTGTGGGGTGGCGACATGGCCGAGCTGACCAAGCCGGTGGCACAGGGTGGTTCGTTCTGGGTGTTCAAGATCCCGGCTTGGGACACCAAGACCGCTCAGCGCTGATGTGAACCTCAGGGGCGCCTCTGGCGCCCATCGCCAGCAATGCCGGCAGCTAGCGCAACGCGTTGTAGCTGCCGGCTTGCCAGCGATAGCCCTCTCACTGCCCCAGGAGACTCCCATGAAGTACCTTCCACTGCTGCTCGTCGTGGCCATGAGCCCCGTCTTCGCCGCCAGTAGCGACACCGGCGACGACACGCCGTTGACGATCAACGGCTGCGTCATCCAGCCCGAAAGCCAGTGCCCCGATGCCGACCTGCGCAATGCCGACCTGAGCAATCAGGACCTGCGCAAGATGAACCTGGCGGGCGCGGATCTGCGCGGGGCCAACCTGCGGCACGCCCGCCTCGACCTGGCCAACCTGGAAAAAGCCAACCTGCAAGGCGCCAACCTGACCCGCGCCAGCCTGCAACAAAGCAACCTGCGCCTGGCTGACCTGAGCGGCGCCAACCTGATAGCGGCGCAAGCCTGGGGAGTCTTTGCCCAAGGTGCCAATTTCAACGATGCCAACCTCAGCGCAGCCTACCTGGAGTTTGGTCGACTCTCCGGTGCCAAGCTGCACAAGGCCAACCTGCAAGCTGCGGACCTGGAAATGACCTGGCTGAGTAAAGCCGACCTCAGGGGCGCCAGCCTGGTCGATGCCAACCTGCAAGAAGCCAAGCTGGGTGAGAGCAACCTGGAACAGGCCGACCTGCGCGGTAGTCGCCAGCACTATGCGAATTTTCAGGACAGCAACATGGAGGCCTGCCAAGGCTGCCCGGTTTCGTGGGACTAAGCGGCAATCCGCAGCAGGCCGGCGTCAATCGCCAGGTGCACCAGTTCGGCCTGCGAGCTGACCTGCAGTTTGCTCTTGAGCAAGGTCAGGTAGTTGGAAACGGTCTTGGCGCTGATACACAACTGCTCGGCAATGAGCCGGCTCGGCGTACCTTTAGCCAGCATCAGGAAGATCTCCGTCTCACGCTGCGTGAGGCCGCGAAGGCGTGCGTCGCCTGCCTGCATATGGTGGGACTGGCAGGCCAGTTGGGTCGCCAAGGACTGTTCGATGTAGGCGTGCCCGGACAGCACCCGACGAACCGCCTCCACCAGTATCTGAGGTTGCACGGCTTTGGACAGGAAGCCGCAGGCACCGGCATCAAGCGCTTGTCGCACCAGGCTCAATTCGGTGTGTTCGCTGAAAAACAGGATTCGCAACTGCGGTACGCGCTGACGCAGGCGCCGGGTGGTTTCCAGGCCGCTGATACCGGGCAGGTCGAAATCCATGATCAATAACCCTGGCAGTTGCTCCTGCACCCGCTGCAGGGCCTCCTCACCACTGGCCGCCTCGGCAATCGGCAGCTCAGGCAACGCCTCGCGCAAGGTGTGTGCCAGGCCAAGGCGGACCATCGGGTGGTCGTCGACCAGCAAGATCTCCATACAGCCTCCGGCAGTGAGTGGGTTGGTCGTCGCAGGCCTTCATGCTAGAGCTGCCACAACGCGCACAATCTAATACTTTGGTACTGCTTTAGCTGTCGATGGTCGCATTCACAAAGCGTCACGACTGGCCTGTAATGAAGGCATAACAAAAATGAGACTGCCGACCATGTTGCGTGCCATGTCCGCCCTCCTCTGCCTGACGCTATCTGCCGTCGTGGCACTGCCGGTGCTTGCCGAAACGCCGCTGTTTTCCAGCGATGGCTACCGCATTGCACTGTATCGAAGCCCCACCCCTGCCCACGCTGAACCGGCGCAAACCCTCGACACCAAACAGTTGCAAAGCCTGCTGCGGGAAACACCGGGGCCTGTGCTGATCGATGTCTACCGCCGCACCTGGTTGCATGGCCAGTTCATCGATAGCGAAGCGCATGCCAACCTGCCCGGTAGCCATTGGCTGGCCAACACCGGAGACGGCGAGTTGAGCGCCGACTGGGCGGCCTACTTCCAGAAACACCTGCACCGCCTGAGCGCTGGCGACCGGCAACGCCCACTGGTGTTCTATTGCCGCTCTGATTGCTGGCTAAGCTGGAACGCGGTCAAACGTGCTGCCAGGCTGGGCTACACCCGGTTGTACTGGTACCGTGACGGCATCGACGCGTGGGAGGCCGCCCGGCTGCCACTGAGCGCTGCAACACCCGAAGTCTTCCCCTGAGTTTCCTGCCTGCGAGCATGACCACAACAATAAGGTGCAAAGCCATGTACAAGATTCTGATCGCCGACGACCACCCGCTGTTTCGCGAGGCCATCCACAATGTGATCAGTGACGGCTTCCCTGGCAGTGAAGTGCTGGAAACCGCCGACCTGGATAGCGCCCTGGCGCTCACTCAGAACGCCGATGACCTCGACTTGATCCTGCTTGATCTGAACATGCCGGGCATGCACGGTCTCGGCGGGCTGATCAACCTGCGTAACGAGGCCCCCACGGTACCTGTGGTCATTGTCTCGGCTGAACAGGACAAGCAAGTGGTCCTGCAGGCAATCACCTATGGCGCGGTGGGCTTCATCACCAAATCCTCACCACGGTCGCAAATGACCGAAGCCATCGAGCAGATCCTGAACGGCAATGTCTACCTGCCGCCTGACATCATCCGCACCCAGAAAAACACCAGCCGGCGTAGCCAGAACGAGCCTCAGGGGTTTGCCCCGGAGCTGCTCCAGGCACTGACCCGCAAGCAACTGCTGGTGCTTGAACGAATGACCAAGGGTGAGTCGAACAAGCAGATCGCCTACAACCTCGATATCGCCGAAACCACGGTCAAGGCCCATGTCTCGGCCATTCTGCGCAAGCTCAACGTGCATAACCGGGTGCAGGCGATTCTCAGTGCCGGCGACATCGACTTTACCGCCTACTTGCGACGCTGAGCGGGCAGGTTTATCGCACTCATGCAAAAAGACTATTGAATCCGCGGGCCGCCCTACAGTAAGCTCGGGGACATCAACTGGAGCCAGACATGTCACTTACCACCCTCACTCAAGCACGTCACACCGGTCGCCTCGCGCAGCCGCTGCTGGCTATTGCCGAGTGCGGTAGCTGCGCTCCAGCCAGCTTTTATTTTGGGTATTGGTTTAGCCAACGGCGCCGCTGATACCTACACCGGCGCCCACTTCCAAGGGGACGCCAGGCACAGAGAATACTCAACCCCCGGTCGGCTCCCCGACCGGGGGTTTTGTTTTTGGGCGTCGTACACCACACACATTGAGGAACAGCACATGAACTACAGCACTTATTACCGTTACCCAGGTTGCATCGCGTGGCGATTTAGCCAGTTCCGTTCGGGCCTGCCAGCCGCCGCCGATCGGTCAAACACAGGTGGCAACGACACAGATGATCTTAATCCGGCCCACTGTCGAACACCTCGATAGGGCCGGCTGCGCGGGCCAGAACCCGCTCTTCGCCAAGGATTCCCGAATATGCAATCGTCCAGCCTCGCTCTGCCCCTGACTCACCCGCAACCTCAGGTTGCCGCCAATACCGCTGTTAGCCAGCGCCTGCCCAGCAGCCACATGCTCAAGCAGCACCTGCCGCTATCCAATGCGCTCAGCGCACAGGTCGAGCAGCACCGCCAAGCCGTCAAAGCCATCCTCGAAGGCCGCGATCCACGCCTGTTGGTCGTCGTCGGCCCCTGCTCCATCCACGACCCGCAATCTGCACTGGAATACGCCGAGCGCCTGGCCCATCTGGCCGAACGCGTCGATGACCAGATGCTGCTGGTGATGCGCGCCTACATCGAAAAGCCACGCACTACGGTCGGCTGGAAAGGCCTGGTCTATGATCCGCAGCTGGATGGCAGCGATGACATGCACGGCGGCTTGAACCTGTCACGGCGCCTGATGCTGGACATGCTTGCGCTGGGCTTGCCGATTGCCACCGAGTTGTTGCAACCCATGGCCGCAGGCTACTTCGACGACCTGCTGAGCTGGGCCGCCATCGGTGCCCGCACGACCGAGTCACAGGTACACCGCGAGATGGTCAGTGGCCTGGCCCTGCCGGTGGGCTTCAAGAATGGTACCGACGGCAGTATCGGGATTGCCTGCGATGCCATTCGCAGCGCCGCTCATGGCCATCGTCATTTCGGCATCGATGCCCAAGGGCACCCGGCGATCATCGAGACCCTGGGCAATCCGGATACCCACTTGGTATTGCGCGGTGGTCACAAGGGCCCCAACTACGATCGCCAGAGCATTGAGCAGGCGCGCAAAGGGCTGGAAAGCGTCGGCCTGGCGCCGCGTATCATGGTCGACTGCAGCCATGCCAACAGCGGCAAGGACCCGGCCCGCCAACCACAGGTGTTCAACGAGGTGCTGGAGCAGCGCCTGCAGGGTGACCGCGCGCTGGTTGCGGTCATGCTGGAGAGCCATTTGTTCGACGGCTGCCAGGCACTGGGCAAGCAACCACTGCGCTATGGGGTATCGATCACCGACGGCTGCCTGGGCTGGAACAGCACCGAGACGTTGCTCACCAATGCCGCCGACGCACTGCGCGAGAATGCGCGGGAAAAACCCGGCGCAATCCTGTAGGCTCGCCATTTTAACGCCAAGGAGCCCTGTATCATGGCCAAAGCCACTGCCCGTCACATCCTGGTTGCCAGCGAAGCCAAGTGCAACGAACTGAAAGCCGAAATCGAAGCCGGTGCCGACTTCGCTGAAATCGCGAAGAAGCACTCCACCTGCCCGTCCAGCCGCCAAGGCGGCGACCTGGGCAGCTTCGGCCCTGGCCAGATGGTCAAGGAGTTCGACACCGTGGTCTTCAGCGCACCGGTCAATACCGTACAAGGCCCGGTGAAGACCCAGTTCGGTTACCACCTGCTGGAAGTCACCAGCCGCCAGGACTAAACGTCATCGGCATCCAGCGCACGGCCCCTGTGGGTCGTGCGCCTGGCACTGGGCCTGGAAGGATCGCAGTGCGTTGCCCCGCCGTCGTTGCGTACACTGTCAGAACGAACAGACACACACCGCCAAACGATCAGGCCAACCTTCCATGCGGTCAGCATTCTGCTACGTCCTCGCCCTGCTTTTGGTGCCAATCGCCGCATTGGCAGCGCCTTCACACGCACTGACCGTCTACGGTGAAGCCCCCCGCTACGCCGCCGGCTTCCAGCATTTCGCCTACACCAATCCCGCTGCTCCGAAAGGCGGGACGATGCGCCGCTCCGCGCTGGAAATCGGCCAGTTCGACCATGTGTTGCCCTACATCGACAAGGGCATCGGCGTCAGTCAGGTAGACGGCTGGTTGTACGCCCCCTTGGCGGTGCGCAGCGAAGATGAGCCCTATACCGTCTATGGTTTGGTCGCAGAGCGCATGGAGCGTGGCCCGGATGGCTTATGGTTGCGTTTCTACCTTGACCCGCGCGCGCGCTTTGCCGATGGAACGCCGATTCGCGCTGAAGACGTGAAATACACCTTCGCGTTGCTGACGCGTGAGGGCAGCCTGAAGTACCGCACACAGTTTGCCGATGTTGCCGCGATCGAAGTGGAACAGCCAGGTCAGGTGCGCTTCCTCTTCAAGAACAATCAGAACCGGACCCTGCCGCTGGACCTGGCAACACTGCCCGTGCTGCCTGAGCACTGGTGGAAAACCCGCGACTTCGCAGCCGGTGGTGGCTTTGAAGCCCCCTTGGGCAGCGGCCCCTACCGTATTGCACACATCGATAATGGCCGCAGCGTCACCTTCGAGCGCAATCGCGACTGGTGGGGCAAAGACCTGCCGGTCAATCGCGGACGCTACAACTTCGACCAGATCCGCATCGAGTACTTTGGTGATACCGATGTTGCACGGCAGGTGCTGCGCGGCGGCGGCTACGACTACAACCGCGAGTTTTCTGCCACCGGCTACACCTTGGGCTACAACGGCCCGGCAATGGACGACGGTCGCCTGCAGCGCGCACACCTGGCCCGAGAAGCACCACAAAGCGCCCAAGGGTTTGTCTTCAACCTGCAACGGCCCGTGTTTCAGGACCGGCGCGTGCGTCAGGCATTGGCCCTACTCTGGGACTTCGAGTGGAGCAACCGGCAGATGATGCGAAACCTGTACATCCGCCAGAACAGCTACTTTGCCAATACAGCACTGGCGGCAACGAAACCGCCAGATGCAGAAGAGCTGGCCTTGCTCGAACCGTTGCGCGGGCAGATTCCCGATGAAGCCTTCAGCCAGGTGTTCGAGGCGCCGAAAACCGATGGTTCAGGCTTGATCCGCGCCCAGCAACTCCAGGCCCTGGCGTTGCTGAACGCGGCGGGCTGGCGAGCTCAAGGCGACCACTTGGTCAATGCCCAGGGCGAACCCCTGAGTTTCACCTTCCTCAATGCCCAAAACGGCTTTGAGCGCTTGTTGCTGCCGTGGAAGAGAACCCTGGCACAGATCGGCATTACCCTGGACATCCGTCGTATCGACGCCTCGCAGTACATCAACCGCGTGATGGAACGCGACTACGACATGATCGTCACCGGCTACCCCGTATCGCCCTCCCCAGGCCTTGAGCTGTACAACTACTTCGGTTCCGCGGCCGCCGACGACCCAGGTTCAAACAACTACATGGTGCTGCGCGACCCGGCCGTGGACCGTTTGATCGATGGCCTGGTAAAAGCCGCAACCCAGGCGGACATGCTGCGCCATGCGCATGCACTGGACCGGGTGCTGCAATGGAACCACTACTGGATTCCCAACTACTATCCACCGGGCTCCTCTACCGTGTGGTGGAACCGTTTCGGCCAGCCGAAGGTGCAGGCCAGCAACGACGAGGCGCTGGACACCTGGTGGGAAATCAGCCCCACACCACTGACCAACGCACAGATGGCTGAACGGCTTGGCAAGGGCACCGTGGCCGGGAGCACCCCATGACCGGTTACATCCTGCGACGCCTACTGCTGATCGTGCCAACCCTGCTGATCATCCTGCTGGTGAACTTCGTCATCATCCAGGCGGCACCTGGCGGCCCGGTGGAACAAGCTGTCGCCCGCCTGCAGGGCATCGGTGCTGGCGCCCCGGGTTCCAGCAGCGAAACCCTGCACAGCGGCTCGCGGGCCAGCCGTGGCCTGGACCCCAAGCTACTGGATGACATCAAGCGCCAGTACGGCTTCGACAAATCGGCGCCCGAACGGCTCTGGCTGATGCTGAGCAACTACGCCCGGCTCGACTTCGGCAAGAGCTTCTTTCGCGGCGCAAACGTCACCGACCTGATCCTCGAGAAAATGCCGGTCACGCTGTCCTTGGGCTTCTGGGCGACCTTGATTACCTACCTGGTTTCCATCCCCCTGGGCATTCGCAAGGCGGTGCATCATGGCAGTGCCTTTGACGCCTGGAGCAGCACATTGATCGTGATTGGCTATGCCTTGCCGGCCTTTCTCTTCGCCCTGCTGTTGATCGTGTTGTTCGCCGGCGGAACCTCACTGAACTGGTTCCCGGTACGCGGCCTGGTCTCGGAGAACTTTGCCGAGCTGAGCCTGCTGGGCAAAGTGGCCGACTACTTCTGGCACCTGGTATTGCCGGTCGGCGCCTTGGTGATCGGCGGCTTCGCCACCTTGACCCTGCTGACCAAGAACGCCTTTCTCAACGAAATCACCCGCCACTATGTACTCACCGCCCGGGCCAAGGGCCTGAGCCAGCGGCGAGTGCTGTATGGCCATGTGTTCCGTAACGCCATGCTGCTGGTGGTGGCCGGCATTCCGCAGGCACTGATCACGGTATTTTTCGCCGGTTCGCTGTTGATCGAGGTGATTTTCTCCCTCGATGGTCTGGGCCGCATGAGCTACGAAGCCGCCGTATCACGGGATTACCCGGTGGTATTTGGCTCGCTGTTCATCTTCACCCTGTTCGGCCTGCTGATCCGCCTGCTGGGCGACCTGTGCTACACCCTGGTCGACCCGCGCATCGATTTCGCGACGAGGAACGCATGATGTTCAAGCCCTCACCGCTTGCCCTTCGGCGCTTCCAGCGTTTTCGGCGCAACCGTCGTGGCTGGTGGTCACTGTGGCTGTTCATCGGCCTCTTTACCCTGTGCCTGGGGGCTGAACTGATCGCCAACGACAAGCCCTTGCTGCTGGGCTACAAAGGCGACCTGTATTCCCCGGCCCTCAAGCGCTACACCGAACAGGATTTTGGCGGGCAGTTGCCCTTTCAGCCCGACTACCGCAGCCAGTACGTGCGCCAGTTGATCGAACAACAGGGTGGCTGGATGCTCTTTGCGCCGATCCCCTTCAGCGCCGACACCCCCAACTACGACCTGCTGCAACCTACCCCCAGCCCGCCGTCGACAGACAACTGGCTAGGCACCGACGACCAGGCCCGCGATGTGTTGGCGCGGGTGCTCTACGGCACGAGAGTATCGATCCTCTTTGCCCTGGCGCTGACCGCCGTCAGTACGCTGATTGGCGTTGCCGCTGGCGCACTGCAGGGCTATCACGGTGGTTGGGTCGACCTGATCGGTCAACGCCTGCTGGAAGTCTGGTCGGGCTTGCCGGTGCTGTACCTGCTGATCATTCTCTCTGGTTTCGTCGAACCGAACTTCTGGTGGTTGCTGGGGATCATGGCCCTGTTCTCCTGGCTGGCCCTGGTGGATGTCGTACGTGCCGAATTCCTCCGTGGGCGCAACCTGGAATACGTGTTGGCGGCACGGGCCATGGGCCTGCCTGATCGGCTGGTGATCCTCCGGCATATCCTGCCCAACGCCATGAGTGCCACCCTCACCTACCTGCCATTCATTCTCACCGGCGCTATCTCGACCCTTACCGCCCTGGACTTCCTTGGCTTTGGCATGCCTGCCGGCAGCGCCTCGCTGGGCGAACTGGTGAACCAGGGCAAACAGAACCTGCAGGCACCATGGCTGGGCTTCACCGCCTTCTTCGCCCTGGCGCTGATCCTGTCACTGTTGGTATTCATTGGCGATGCGTTGCGCGAAGCCTTCGATCCTCGGGCCTGAGCGGTGCATAATTCCTGACCCGGCCCCAAGGAGCGGTTCATGCACGACAGCGACAACCTCAAGGACTATCAGCGGGTACGCTTACTGGCGATTCGCTCGCTGTTCGAAATCATCGAGCAATCCAGCGAAGGCACGGTGATCGTTGACCGCGATGCACGCATCGTCTGGATGAACGAGCGCTATGCCCGCCGCTTCGGCCTGGAGGATGCCAGCAGCGCCATCGGCCAACCGTGCGAAGCGGTAATCCCCGGCACCCTGATGCGTGAAGTGGTCAGCAACGGGCGCCCCATACTGCTCGACATGCTCGACACCCCCA
This sequence comes from Pseudomonas sp. AL 58, assembly GCF_036348395.1. Lineage (NCBI taxonomy): Bacteria > Pseudomonadati > Pseudomonadota > Gammaproteobacteria > Pseudomonadales > Pseudomonadaceae > Pseudomonas > Pseudomonas sp. AL 58. The sequence continues at coordinate 18,771 of NZ_JAZBQR010000022.1, read as the reverse complement.
AGGAACCGCTGGTGGTGATGCGCCTGCCCATTCAGGATGCCAAAGGCGGCGTGATCGGTGCCATTGGCTTCGCCTTGTTTGATGAGTTGCGCAGCCTCTCGCCATTGCTCAAACGCTATTCGAGCATGCAGCAGGAACTGGCATCGACCCGCTCGCTGCTGCAGGCGCGCCAGGCCAAGTACAGCTTCGCCCAGTTCATTGGCACCAGCGCGGCAACCCTCGAGATCAAACGCCGTGCCCGACGCGGTGCAGGCAGCGACTCCCCGGTGCTGCTGCTCGGCGAAACCGGCACCGGCAAGGAACTCCTGGCCCATGCCATTCACGCGGCCTCACCGCGTGCGCACAAGGCGTTTGTCAGCATCAACAGCGCGGCCATCCCGGAAGCCTTGCTGGAAGCCGAGTTCTTCGGCACGGCGCCAGGCGCCTTTACCGGTGCAGACCGCAAGGGCCGCCCCGGCAAACTGCAGATCGCCCAGGGTGGCACCTTGTTCCTCGACGAAATTGGCGACATGCCGTTGCCGCTACAGAGCAAGTTGCTACGTGTACTGCAAGAGAAAGAGTACGAACCCGTTGGCTCCAACCAGGTGATGCGCAGTGACGTACGGATCATCGCCGCCACGTCGACAAACCTGGAAGCTGCCATGGCCAATGGCAGCTTCCGTGCCGACCTGTATTACCGGCTCAATGTCTTGCCGATCAATGTGCCACCGCTGCGCGCACGGCTGGAAGATCTGCCGGCCCTGAGCGAGGCGATTCTGGAAGACCTGGGTAGCCAGCATGAGCTGGATGGCGAGGCCCAGGCGCTGCTGCTCCGGCATGCCTGGCCGGGCAACATACGTGAACTGCGCAACGTACTGGAGCGAGCGACCTTGCTGGCCGATCATCCACGACTCGGCGCTAGCGACATCCAGGCCGCCTTGGGCACCTTGGCGCCGCTGGCACAACAAGCGCCACAGAAAACCTACAAACAGGCCTGCGAAGATTTCGAGCGGCAGTTACTGACCGATACGTTGGCGCAGTGCGCAGGCAACGTGCCAGAAGCCGCCAGACAACTGGGCCTTGGCCGTTCGACCCTGTACAAGAAAATGGTTGCGCTGGGGTTGTGATCGTCGCCGGCCTTGCGCGCAGCGCTTGTCTCAATAAAGAGAAACACCGTCTCTTTATGGAGACAGAAGCTATACAGCGCTAATCCGGCTGATTTCCAGCGACACAGCGCACTCAGGCCAATCACTTGTCTCTGTTCAGAGAAAATAGCGCCTCGCATTGCGCTCAAAAACAATAAAATCCTTATATTTCAATACGTTGCAAAACTGGCACGAATCCCGCTATCTCCGTCGCATCAACAAAAACAAGATGCCTCAAGGAGACACTCGATGAGTGTAATCATCGCCCTGGCAGCGCTCGCGCTGCTGATGCTGGCTGCCTACCGTGGTTATAGCGTTATCCTGTTCGCCCCCATCGCAGCCCTTGGCGCGGTGTTGCTGACAGACCCTTCTGCCGTTGCACCCGCCTTTACCGGGGTGTTCATGGAGAAAATGGTCGGGTTCATCAAGCTCTACTTCCCGGTGTTTCTGCTGGGCGCCGTATTCGGCAAGCTGATTGAGCTGTCCGGCTTTTCCCGCTCGATTGTCGCTGCAGCCATACGCGTCCTCGGCACCCGCCAGGCAATGCTGGTGATCGTACTGGTCTGCGCCCTGCTGACCTATGGCGGCGTTTCGCTGTTCGTGGTGGTTTTCGCCGTCTACCCGTTCGCGGCCGAAATGTTTCGCCAAAGCAACATCCCCAAGCGGCTGATCCCGGCCACCATTGCCCTGGGCGCGTTCTCCTTCACCATGGACGCCTTGCCCGGCACCCCACAGATCCAGAACATCATCCCCAGTACCTTCTTCAACACCACCGCCTGGGCAGCACCGTGGCTGGGGCTGATCGGTACGGTGTTTGTCTTCTGTGCCGGCATGCTTTACCTGCAACGCCAACGCAACAAGGCCCAACGGGCCGGCGAAGGTTACGGCACGGATTTGCGCAATGAGCCCGAAACAGCCACCGACCTGACCCTGCCCAACCCGCTGTTGGCCCTGTCGCCACTGGTGTTGGTGGGTGTGATGAACCTGCTGTTTACCCACTGGATTCCCGCCTGGTACGGCAAGACCCATAGCTTGAGCCTGCCCGGCATGAGCACGCCGGTACAAAGCGATATCGCCAAGCTCACCGCGATCTGGGCGGTAGAAGCCGCGTTGCTGATTGGCATTCTGATGGTGCTGGTGTGCGGTTACAGGGCCATTCGCACGCGCCTGGCCGAGGGCACCAAGAGCGCCGTCAACGGTGCCTTGCTGGCCGCGATGAATACCGCGTCGGAGTACGGCTTCGGTGCAGTCATCGCCTCGCTGCCGGGGTTTCTGGTGCTGGCCGATGCGCTCAAGAGCATTCCCAACCCACTGGTCAACGAAGCCGTCACCGTCACCCTGCTGGCGGGCATTACCGGTTCTGCGTCCGGCGGCATGAGCATCGCCCTGGCAGCCATGTCGGAGACATTCATCGCTGCCGCCAACGCCGCGAACATTCCGCTGGAAGTCCTGCACCGCGTGGCTTCGATGGCCAGCGGTGGCATGGACACCCTGCCGCACAACGGCGCGGTGATTACCTTGCTGGCAGTCACCGGGCTGACCCACCGCGAAGCCTACAAGGACATTTTCGGCATTACCCTGATCAAGACCCTGGCGGTATTCGTGGTTATCGCCACTTTCTACGCCACGGGCATCGTTTAAGGAGCACAACATGAACTTCAACGGTAAAACCGCATTGGTGACCGGCTCTACCAGTGGTATTGGCCTGGGGATCGCGCAGGTATTGGCCCAGGCCGGTGCCAACCTCATACTCAACGGCTTCGGTGACGCCAGTGCGGCCATCGCCGAGGTTGCCCGTCACGGCACCCGCGTGGGCCACCACCCAGCCGACCTGAGTGATGTGCAGCAGATCGAAGACCTCTTCGCCTATGCCGACCGCGAGTTCGGGGGTGTCGATATCCTGGTCAACAATGCCGGCATCCAGCACGTCGCGCCGGTTGAGGCCTTCCCCACCGAGCGCTGGGACGCGATCATCGCGCTCAACCTGTCGGCCGTGTTCCATAGCACGCGGCTGGCACTGCCGGGCATGCGCCAACGCAACTGGGGGCGGATCATCAATATCGCCTCGGTGCATGGCCAGGTCGGCTCGGTGGGTAAAGCCGCCTATGTTGCGGCCAAGCACGGGGTGATCGGGCTGACCAAGGTGGTTGGGCTGGAAACCGCCACGACCCCGATCACCTGCAATGCTATCTGCCCTGGCTGGGTGCTGACGCCGCTGGTGCAAAAGCAGATCGACGACCGCGCCGCAGGTGGCATCGATCCGCAGCAGGCGCAACACGACCTGTTGGCCGAGAAGCAGCCGTCACTGGCCTTCGTTACCCCCGAACAGCTGGGTGAGCTGGTAGCGTTCCTCTGTAGTGAGGCTGGCAGCCAGGTTCGCGGCGCCGCCTGGAACATCGACGGCGGCTGGCTGGCCCAGTAAGGCAGACGCTTTGCCAGACGGGCTGCGGCCAACACAGCAATTCTGGCTGTCAGCCCCCAGGTTCGCGAATACACTGTTCTCAGGACGATAACAAAGAGGACATGGCATGAACGAGGTGCTCTGGCGCCCGACCGAGGCGCAAATCCAGGCCAGCCCGATGGATGCCTTTCGTCGGCAGATCAACCGTCGCCATGGGGTGCACCTTGACGACTATCATGACCTGCACCGCTGGAGCATCGAGCAGCGCGAGGCCTTCTGGCAGGCCCTGGCCGACACGTTCGAGGTGCGCTGGCATCAGCCACCGCGGCAAGTGCTCGAGGAAGGCCCGCACATGCCCGATGCTCGCTGGTTCAGTGGCGCGACCCTGAATTTCGCCGAGCACCTGTTGCGCCGCCGTGACGACCGCGGCGGTGACGACTACTGTGCCGTGGTGTCACTGCACGAAGACGGCAGCCGTTTCACCCTAAGCCACACGCAGCTGGCCGCCCAGGTTGCAGGACTGCAGCGCAGTTTCAAGGCGATCGGTATCGGTGTCGGCGACCGTGTCGCGGCCTGTCTGCCTAACACCTGGCAAACCCTGGTGGCGATGCTCGCCTGCACCAGCCTGGGCGCCGTCTGGTCGTGCTCCTCGCCAGAGTTCGGTACCCATGGCATTGTCGACCGCTTTGGCCAGATCGAACCCAAACTGCTGATCGTCTGCGCGGGTTATCACTACGCCGGCAAAGACATCGACCAGACCGATAAAATCAACGAAGTACTGGCCCAGTTGCCAAACCTTGAGCAGGTGCTGGTGCTGCCGTACACCCGCACGCAAGCGCAGACTGCGGACTTCCACTGCGCGGCCAAGGTCAGCCTGTGGGACGACTTCTATCAGCCAGGCGGTACACCGACGTTTACCCCCCTGCCGTTCGACCACCCGCTCTACATCCTGTACTCCAGTGGCACTACCGGTGTGCCCAAGTGCATCGTTCATTCGGCCGGCGGTGTGCTGCTGCAACACCTGAAGGAACATGGCCTGCACAACAGCCTTGGCCCAGACGACACCCTGTTCTACTACACCACCTGTGGCTGGATGATGTGGAACTGGCTGGTCAGCGGCCTGGCCCTGGGCGCGACACTGGTGCTCTACGATGGCTCACCGCTGTACCCTGACGCGGGACGCCTGCTCGACCTGATCGACAGCGAGTCAATCAGCGTGTTCGGCACCAGCGCAAAGTACCTGACTGCACTGGAGCATGAAGGCCTGCAACCGCGATTCAGCCACCGTCTGGAGCGCTTGCGCCTGCTACTGTCCACCGGCTCGCCGTTGTCACCGCAGAGCTATGACTACGTGTACCGCGCGTTCAAGCAGGACCTGCATCTGGTGTCGATGTCGGGTGGTACCGACATCGTCTCCTGTTTCGTGATCGGCAACCCCACCCTGCCCGTGAGGCGTGGCGAGATCCAGTGCAAGAGCCTGGGCATGGCGGTAGAGGTCTGGAACGATGAGGGCCACCCGGTGATTGGCGAAAAAGGCGAGTTGGTCTGCACCCGACACTTCCCGGCGATGCCCCTGGGGTTCTGGAACGACCCGCAGGGCGAGCGTTTCAAGGCGGCCTACTTCAGCCAGTTTCCCGGTGTGTGGGCACAGGGCGACTATGCCGAGGAAACGGCCAACGGCGGCATTATCATCCATGGCCGCTCCGACGCTGTGCTCAACCCCGGTGGCGTGCGCATCGGCACGGCTGAAATCTACCGTCAGGTAGAAAAGATCGACGAGGTGCTGGAAAGCGTCGCCATCGGCCAACACTGGCAGGGCGATGTCCGGGTGGTACTGTTCGTCCGGCTGCGCGAAGGTATCGTCCTCGATGATGCCCTGCAAACACGCATCCGCCAGACCATCCGTGCCAACACGACACCACGGCATGTACCCGCAGTGATTGTGGCGGTCAGCGATATCCCACGCACCATCAGCGGCAAGATCGTCGAACTGGCAGTACGTAATGTGGTTCACGGTCAGCCGGTGAAAAATACCGATGCCTTGGCCAACCCCGAAGCACTGGCACATTTTCGCGACCGCGCAGAGCTGCGCGATGAGGCATAATCGGCGCTTTTCTCAGGCGTCACAGAGGTACCTACAGCCATGAAAGCACAGGCCCGCCATATTCTGGTCAAAACCGCCGAAGAGGCCGAGCAACTCAAGCAACGCATTGCCAAGGGCGAAGCCTTTGACGTGCTGGCCAAAAAATTCTCCACCTGCCCTTCCGGCAAGCGCGGCGGCGATTTGGGCGAAGTGCGCCCCGGGCAGATGGTCGGTGCAATTGACCAGGTCATTTTCAAGAAGCCCCTGCGCACCGTGCACGGGCCGATCAAGAGTAAATTCGGTTACCACCTGGTGCAGGTGTTCTTCCGCGACTGAACCCGGCCCGGGCTTCTCCAGCGGCGAGCCGCGGCAACCGTTCACCACCTGTCATTTCTGTCAGTTGTCAGTTCCGGCCATTGGGTTATACCCCTTGGAGCACACAGACGTGCGCCATTGAGGTACTCAAGCATGCGAAAATTTCGCTGGTTCATGACCCTCGGGGCCTTGCCCCTGTTGGGTGACGCCGCTTTTGCAGCCTGCAGCTTCGCCCCGGGGAGTGGCGACGATGCTTACGTGTGTGACAGTGGCATCGCTGCATCGCTGTCCGACACCTCAGGCGACAACAGCCTGCTGATGCCCACGGATGGCACCGGCAGTATTACGGGCAACGTGACCTTTGGCGCTGGACGTGATCGGGTGCAGATTGATTCCGGCACCATTGCGGGCAACGTCGGCCAAGGGGGCGGTATCGACACCTTCGTCATGAACGGAGGACAGATCCAATCACTCACCCAAGGCGATGGCCTCGATACCTTTCTCATGAGCGGTGGGCGCATCGTCGGCGCGTTCGAGGATGGCGACTACGCCATCATGACGGGTGGCCGGATTGGCCGCGTGAACATGAAACTGGACGACAACCTGTTCGACATGTCCGGGGGCAGCATCGACGGCAACCTGGTGGCCGGCTTCGGCAACGATACGATACTCCTCAGCAATGGCAACATCGGCGGCAACATCAGTCTCAGCGGGGGTGCCGACAACGTGACCATCAGCGGCGGCGAGGTCGGTGGCGACGTACTGCTGAGTTTCGGTAGCGACCGCTTCATCTGGAAAGACGGCGGTGTAATCCGCGGCAGCGTGCAAACCGGCCCTGATGATGATCAGGCATTGCTGATCAACCTTGATGAAACACATCTGGCCACTACCCGGCTGATTGATGGCGGCGATGGCAATGACCACCTGATCTTCGACACCAGCAGCCCGGAGGGCGGCGCTCGTTATGTGGGATGGGAGACCGTGTCATTGAATAGTGGCTCAGCGCTCACCTTGAACGATACCCTCTTGCTGGGCGATACAAACAGTGGCACTGGCGTGCTGAACATCGATTCCAGCAGCCAGTTGCTGTCACACAGCGGCGCCGTAGCGCCACTGGCCGCCGGGCAGCACGCCACGCTGAACAATGCAGGGCTGGTCGACCTGAGTGGTGGCAGCGATGCGCAAGGGCGCCTGACACTGACCGGCGATTACATCGGGCTCAATGGGGCTCTCAGACTCAACAGCGTCCTGGCCAGCGATGCAGCCCATTCCGACCGCTTGATCGTCAGCGAAGGCAGCGTTTCCGGCACCACAACCTTGCAGGTCAACAACCTAAACGGCGTTGGCGCGCAAACTGCCCAAAACGGGATACAGGTGGTTGAGGCGACAGCCGGCGCAACCAGCAGCGCCGATGCCTTCCGCCTGGGCTCGTCGCTGTCTGCCGGTGCGTATGAGTACTACCTGTTCAAAGGCGGCGTCACGGCGGGCAGCGAGAACAGCTGGTACCTGCGCTCGAGCGTGATCGCCCCCGTTACAACGGCGGAGCCGGGTGAGGCGCCGCCAGCCCTGAGTGTGCCGGTCGCGGCCCCTGGAACCCCGGCATTACCGACAGCGATCGCCGGTGAGAGCATCCCCCTGTACCGCGCAGAGGTGCCACTGTATGCGGCAGCAAGCCGTTCAGCTGCACTGCTGCCGCGCCTGACCCTGAGTACGTTCCATGAGCGCCAGGGTGAACAGAACCTGCTCAACGAAACCGGGCCGATTGCCGCCGGTTGGGCGCGAACTGTTGGTGATCAACTGCGGCAACGTTGGTCTGGTACGGTTACCCCGAGCCTTGACGGCGATCTGCGCGGCTATCAGGTGGGGCATGATCTGTATGCCGCGCTCGACAATGACGGCTATCGCCACCACCTGGGGCTGTACCTCGGTCATGCCCGGCTCACGGGTGATATCAGCGGTTTTGCCTTGGGTTTCACCGACAATCACGTCGGTGACGTGCGCCTGGATGGCGATAGCATAGGCGCCTATTGGACGCTGGTCGGCCCGCAACAGTGGTACCTGGATGGCGTGCTGCAGTACACCGACCTGGACGGCCGCACCCGCTCAGATCGCGGCGTCACATTGGACCTGAACGGCCACACGATTACCGGCTCGCTGGAAAGCGGCTATCCATTGCCCCTGAACAGCCGCTGGGTGGTGGAACCACAGGCACAACTGATCGTCCAGTCGGTCAGCCTGCACAGTGCCAATGATGGGATCTCACGGATCAGCTACGACAACCAGCACGACATCAGCGCGCGCGTGGGCGCACGCCTTAGAGGCCATTTCCAGGCCGGTCGAGTACCCGTGCAACCTTACCTGCGCAGTAACATCTGGCAGAGCTTCGGCGGGCGCGACAGCGTCAGCTTCGACGCTGCCGATGCGATCAAGACAGATCACAAAAGCACCTGGATGGATGTCGGCGCAGGCCTCAGCGCCCAGCCAAGCCCATCCCTCAGCGTGTACGCCAGCCTGGATTACGGCTACAACCTCGACAGCCGCCAACAGGAACAGGTCGGCGCCAACCTCGGCCTGCGTGTGAGGTGGTAGCGGGCCTCACGCGCGGCGAGCAGCCAGCAGACCAACACCTGCGCAGGCAAGCAACGACGCACTGACCCGGTTGAACAGCCGGCGCCGAGCCGGCTGGCTGAACCAGCGCTGCATGTACGCCCCCAACCAGGCATAAATGGCAATGGCCAGCCATTCCAGCAGCAGGAACAAGCCACCCAATACCGCAAATTGTTCACTGACTGCAGTGTCGCTGGACACATTGACGAACTGTGGCAGGAACGCGGTGAAGATCAAAATGGCCTTGGGGTTGCCAGCTGCGACCCAGAACTCCTGACGCGCCAGGCGCAGGGTACCGGCATCGCGCTCAACGGCCACGCCGTCTTGCCCGACCGGCGCCCGCCAGAGCTGCCAGGCAATGTAGAACAGGTAGGCCGCCCCCAGCACCTTGATCATCAGGAACAGGTATTCACTGGCGTGCAAGACCACGGCCAGCCCGGTCGCGGCCAGGGCGATCATCCCGGCAAAGGCCAGCAGGCGACCGGCACCCGCCACGCAAGCGGTACGCAGACCGTAGCGGCTGGCGTTGTTAAGGGACAGCAGGTTGTTGGGCCCCGGCGCCATGTTCAAGGCAAAGCAGGCGGGCACAAACAGCAAGAGGCTCGAAAGGTCCATGGGCCACTCCAAAAACCTCAAGACTCTCGCCTGGCCGACCTCACGTCAAGCGTGGCCAACTCCAGAAAAGAGAAATGCCCGTTCAACCAGCCGCCGGTATCGATATGCCAGACATTGCCGAGCACCCGCACTGATGGCCCTGGCGTATGCCCGACAATCAGCGCCCGCAAACCCGCGACAGGTGTCGGGTCATTCTGCTGCAAGCGCCGACGTGACCACTGGCAAATGTCCTGCGCAGCTTTCACCGGACCGACAGCCAGTTGATCACACCACGTCTGCCAACTGGGACTCGGGCAGTCGGCGTGCAGCACACCGACCGGGCCAGCAAGCGTGTCGATCTCCAACGCCAGCGGCAAGCGGGCAAATTGCTCGGCATATCGGGACTGCTCTGCGGCGGGGCTGTCCAGGAACCAGGCACCACCATTGGCCCGATACAATTCAACATCGAGCCAATGTCCTTGAACATGGGCCACGGCAAGTGCCTCGTGATTGCCCTGCACGGCAAAGAACCAGGGGCGCTGCAACCAGGCAAGCGCCTCTTCGCTGTCTGGCCCGCGATCGACCAGATCGCCCACGCTGAACAGACGGTCCCTGCTGGCATCGAAGCCAATCAATGCCAGTGCCTGCTCCAACCGCCGAAAATGGCCGTGAATATCACCGACCGCGAAATCCCGGCCCCGTTCATTACGCGCAACGCGCTGCAAGCGTCCCACCGCGCCCCTCCTGCTGATACGAGGCTCAGGTTTTCACGAAGACAATCCAGAACGGTAAAGAATCGATGATCTGCTCCTCGAACGCGAGCTGAACCTGACCAAGGCCGAAAGGGGTTATTTACTTCAAGCATAGCCCGCCCTGAACACGTGCCTTCACGCCTCAGGCAAGCCAATCCGTGACGGAGGTTTGCAAACGGGGAACTACAGGCACTCGTACACAGCACGTTTAACCGACGTATGCCAAGGCGCGCCCTCATAGAAGGAAATCAGGCTGCCCTCACCTTGCCGATGAACCTCAAGGTAGTCACTGGCAGTCACGCTGCCTGACACGCTGAGCTCATAGCCTCTGGAGATCGCCTTGCGATCCACCTGAGCATGCTGCTGTTGCTGCCAGCGCCCCATGACACACGCGCTATAGTCGTCCGGCGACTTTGCCGAGTGCTCTGAAATCGTTGGGGAATTGGGCGTGAGGGCCACTGGCAATGAGCATCCCGCCAGGAGCACGCTGATCATCGCGGCGACGACTGTCTTCTGCATGGCGCACCTTGAGCAAAAGCCGGCACTTTAGATCAAAGCGGCGGGGTTGTGACCTCACCAAAGGTCTAGCAAGGGCGGATAGGCGGCAGCGGCTATTAGCCCACGGCGTGACTGCTGACTTTTCGATTACATCACTTTCACGCAGCCTTCACAGCCCAACGCCTAAGGTCGCAACTGCTCCTTTGGAAACTCCACATCAGCCCGCCTCCCCTAGCGGGCTTTTTTTTGCTCGCCAGGGCTTGAATGCGTGTGGAGACTGGCGGTAGGCATTCGGCGTTACAGCGTTGCCGTTCAGCATCAGGTTGTTGCGATTGCCGGTTCAGGCATCATGTGATGTTGCCGCAAAAGAGATTGACACTCCCGTCCATCGGGCCGGCCCTCAAGACCAGGACATAGCCACCGGAGCGAAGCGCGGCGAGTGAAACAGGCGCTATGGTGGACAGCCGCATTGGTGACGACATAGACCTTGTCGTCATCGACTGATTCATCTCATAGACCGGCTTTGGCCCCATGCGCTCACACGTCCCTGAGTAGATGTACGTGTCGATGTGTACAGGTAATGCCGTACCGCTTGGCACCCCGCCCAAAACAATCGAAAGCCCTGTCCTGTTTCCTGTCGTTGGCGACAACAACGCTGATGCCACATGGCCGGTGTTGTACTGAGTGGCGTTCAGAGCAACGTTGACCACCTGATGATCGCCCGCTGTTGCCACGCCCGAGAGCAAGCCGGCTGTCACCAGCAATGCCAGTGAGGGTACTCTGTTCATCGTAAGCCTCCTGATTTTTCAGGTTACGTTGACGTGATCCCCCCACTAGATTCTAGCCAGCCAGCATCGGCTTGATTATCTTTCGACGACCGGTCCCACGCTACGCCCAAATGACCGTCTCGCTATTGATTAACGGTATTCGATCAGGGTTGATTTCACGCTCACAATGAAGAAACGTCTGAGTTCTCTCGACATCAAACGCCCGCATGGCCCTCTGCTTCATGATCAGGGATGAAACCCCGAAGTGCCCGCACTCCGGGCATACGAGCTCAATGCCATCCATTTCAGAGTCCACTTCCCGCGCGTCTGCAGAACAGATCAAGCACTTCATGTGTTATCCCCTTAATCAGCACCACACTATAGCCTCGCAACTGCTGATAATTCCTGGTTACGATGCCGCAGATCCGGAGCGCGGCGAAGGATATGGCCCCTTCCCAGATACCCCCAGTGCGCGCTGCTGGTAGTGTTGCACGGCCCGCATCAGCGACTCGGCTTCCAGGCGAAGACGCTCAACCTCTTCAGGTGGCGTCGAAGAATCTCTAGCTTTGTGATACGCGCAAACAGCCTCAAGGGCTCTTTTTAGAAGCTGCTCACCCGCCTTCATCATCTCGGTCAGATCCATGGTGCAACCCCCAGGCTTGCTCGCTCGTCTGGAGTATAGGCAGCGATCTGGCTGCCCCCCTGCATTTAGGCGCTAATGCCCTGTACCCCTGGGTCCTGGAAAGCCTTCCTGTGCCGTATACCAACCGATCATCCACCACGGATACACTTTGCAAAAAAACAGCGCTTGAAGAATCAAAGCGGTTATTTCTAGTCTGTCATCAGTGACGCCGGGCCCCTCTGACGGCATGCAGCCGCCATGTCGGAGTCATAGTTGGTAAAACTACGACTAACAGGAGAGGCTCATGACTGTCTTACATTCGATCATCTTCGCTGATGTGCTGGGCACTGCCGCCTGGCTCTGGCTGACTTTCCTTGCGATCGTCATCGCATTACTCGCCTTTGACCTCGGCGTTCTGCATCGCGAACACCGAGAAATCAATGTAAAGGAGAGTTTGTTACTGTCGGCGGGCTACATATCCATGGGCTTGCTTTTCTCCGTCTGGGTCTACTTCCAGAAGGGTGCCGACGCCAGTATGGATTACCTGACCGGCTTCTTGATCGAGAAGTCGCTCTCGATGGATAACGTTTTCGTCATCGCATTGATTTTCGGATTCCTGGCGATTCCCCGGGCACTTCAGCATCGCGTACTGTTCTGGGGAATCATGGGTGTGATCGTGCTCCGGGCCATCATGATCGCCTTGGGCGCAGCTTTGATCGCCGAGTTCAGCTGGGTTCTTTATATATTCGGCGCCTTCCTGCTGTTCACGGGTGTGAAAATGCTTTTTGCGTCGATTAACGATCAACCCGATCTGGAGAACAATCGATTCGTCAAGTTCCTGCGTAGCCATCTGCGCATAACAGAGCGCCTTCACGGCCAATCGTTCTTCATTCGTCAAGCGGACAAGACTGGCAAGAAGGTGCTCTGGATTACACCCTTGTTCCTGGCGTTGATTCTGATTGAATGTGCCGATCTGGTATTTGCCATTGACAGTGTTCCCGCCATCTTCTCAATCACCCAAGATACCTTTGTCATTTACACATCAAATATCTTTGCCATCTTGGGCCTTCGTGCACTGTACTTTGCACTTGCCGCGATGATTCATCGTTTTGCCTACCTGAAATACGCCTTGGCTCTAGTGCTCGTGTTCATTGGCGCGAAGATCTTTCTACACGACATCATAGGCAAGGTACCTGCTGCACTATCGCTAAGCGTCACACTTGGGCTACTCACCGGTGGGGTATTGTTGTCACTGTGGAAGACGCGAGTGCGGCCAGGCCATGAAGGCGATCACTGAATTGAGAGCCTGAGCGTGTAGCGCGTGAAACAGGAATTCGACCTGTGAAGGTCGCCCCCACCAAGGGCGACCTCTGCTTGCAAAACTGGGCATTCACGACCGGAAGCCTTACAACGGGTGGCTAGGCGTTGATTTTGCTGGGCCAAATCCCCCTCTGCCCCCATCAAAACATACAGTTTGGTATCAGCATTGGTATCGCTCTGCCTTGCTCTGCGGCATCCTGCCGAACGAACACCGCCCTCCCCTTACCGATCGTCACCCGGGATTAATCAGGCCTTCTCAAACGCCGAGCTGTTGGCCACTAAACCAAAACACATTTTCGTTCTGATGCTATAGCTATCCCGCAGATAAGAAAAAATGATTCTTTCTTTTTAATGATGCCCGGATGAAAAAACCAATAAATCACCAAGGCACCAGGCATGTTGATCCTCTCGACCTGAACTGCAGTCTGCCTGACAGACCAAGCTCAAACCCGTGCCAAATTTTTCCAATCATATTAATGTGCTACCACCTAATGACTTAGAAGAAACGCTTCATGATCAATGTTGAGCAAATGGCTTTGATTCTGGAGGCTTTGCCGGACCCGGCTTTCATCCTGTCCCGCAGCGGCAAGTATGTCGCCGTGTTCGGCGGCCGCGATAATCGCTACTACCACGATGGAAGCTGCCTTGTCGGCCAGTACATTTCAGACTTGGTCAAGCCCGAGAAGGCAAGCTGGTTTCTCGAACAGATCGACAGGGCGCTCGAGTCGCGAGAGCTATTGATCGAAGAGTACGAACTGAGCAATAGGGATGTGAAAGGCTTATCCGATGAAGGCCCAAAAGAAGCGATCTGGTTTGAAGGCCGTATCCAGGCCCTGAATTTCCTGGCTGACGAGGAAGCAGTTGTGCTCTGGGTCGCGAGTAATATCTCGGAGAGGCACAACCTGGAGGTCAGACTGAGGGAGCTGAGCGATACCGATCAGCTAACCGGTCTTTTCAATCGAAGAAAACTGGAGCAGGACCTCGCTCTTCACTACGAATCATCAGTGCGGCACTCCGTGCCGACGTCCATTTTGATGCTTGATCTGGATGGGCTCAAGAAAATCAACGACACAAAAGGACACCATGCAGGGGATGAGATAATTCTGGCCGCTGCCAACATTTGTAGGTCGGTGCTACGAAAAACTGATACCGCATGCCGCTTGGGAGGTGATGAGTTTGTGCTTGCTCTACCCAATACCAACCATGGGCAAGCAGTGCAGTTCGCCAAGCGTTTACAGGCGTGTTTTAGAGAGACGCTGAGCCGGTTTTCGGCGGATGGTATCGCCGTCACGGCAAGCATTGGTGTCACGACTATAGCGCCGGATGATCGCTCATACGAAGACACGCTCAAGCGTGCCGATCGCGCATTGTATGAGGCCAAAGGCATGGGCAAAGACAGGGTGGTTTCTGCATGACAGTCCTGGGCCAAGCCAGAGGGATGCCAGAGCCGGAATTTTCGAGCTTCAGCGATGCGCTGCCTGGTCATACGAAAGGACCTATAGGTCAACCCCCGAGAATTGCCTTACCTGTTCGACCTGAGCTACCGTGATGGCAAAGTGAATCGCCGGAGGAAAGACCCAGCATGAGCAGTCGCGTGGTAACAACCAAGGAAGATCTGAAAAAGGCGTTAAAGGATCGTGTTGAGGTCATCCACATCGCTTCCCCTGATCTGGCTCGTCACGTCAAAACAGTAAAGACCGCGAAAAAAGGAACCGCCATTGCTTGTGCGACCGTCTTGGGCATAGGTGTGGCAAGCGCCTGGAATCCTCTAGGATGGGGAATCGCCGGAGCTGCCGGGCTCACTGCTGCCATGTCAGGCGCTACGGCCGGAGTGCTGATTGCGGCAATCACTGCGCTGACCTTTCTCGGTACGCTTTACCTGGTCATGGTAAAGGATTACGAGCTTGAAACTAACGGCGACTTCAGCGGCAAACAAAAAAACACGCTCGGCGGCTCTGAGGGTGCCGGCGCGTCAACGACACAGCAGGGTAAGGGAAGCTTCAGTTTGACCCTCAGAAAGAGCAAATAGCAGTGACCCATTTCCATCCTGGCCCACCCTACTTTTTTATCTGCAAAAAGTGCAAACATCGCTTCGGGCGAAAAATCCGCCTAGGGGTGATCTGCCCGTCCTGTAAAAGCCTTTTCGTGGAAAGAGATCGATCCATACTCAAGTGAACCGCCTGATGCCAGTGCTGCAGCACAAAGGCAGACGTGCCAGGCCGTTTCCTGGCAGCAGGAAACACAGCAGCTCTGGATGAAGGAACTGCGGATTCGTTATCGGCCGTCGTACAACTGCCGTCATACCTATGCGACAATAGCGGCAATGTCTGGCCTCAACCCCGCCTTTATCGCCCAACAGCTTGGTCATAGCGTGCAGATGCTTCTGTCGACTTATGCACGATGGATCAACTCGACCTCCCATTGGAACGAACTGGAAACGTTGAAGATTGATCCCAATCTGGTCCCAGGCGACATCAGCATCACATAAGTTATTGATAGGTAAGCCCTTTGATCTCCACCGCAAATATCACCATGCCGTATGGGATTGGTGTTAGCGGGTGTCTATGCGTTGATTTTGCTGGGCCAAATCCCCGTCTACCCCCCACCAAAACGCACAGTTTGGTATCAGAATTGGTATCGCTCTGCCTTCCTATCCGGCGTCCTGCCGAACGAACACCACCCTACCCTTACCGATCGTCACCCGAGATTTATCAGACCTGTTCAGCCTCCGGGCTGTGAACAGCTAAACGAAAGCAAACCTTCGTTTCTATGCAGCAGCCATCCCGCAGGTGATAAAACGAAATTATTCTTTCGAATTTGTGAGTTCCCACTATGGATTGGGTATCCTACTGACCGAACACAGCCCCCTCAGTGCAACGTACTCCCTAATCCACCCAGTGCCCGCTGCTGATACTGAATCACGGCCTGCATTAGCGATTCGACTTCAAGGCGAAGCCGCTCAACCTCTTCTCGAGGGAGAACGCCTTTGGCTTCGTTGTGTCGGCGCATTGCATCCACTACCTGCTGCCACAGCGGCTCACCAGCTTTCATCTTCTCTTCCAGGTCGTCCATGACTGTGCCCCTCTCATTTAATCGACTTGAGTGTAGTCGGAGACTTGGCTGGCAACCGTACGTCCTTTATAGCCAAGATCCCAATCCCGCTGCTGGCAGGCCTGCACCGTCTGCATCAGCGATACGGCCTTAAGACCAAGGCGCTCAACCTCTTCTGGCGGTGCCGAACCTAGCGCTTTCCGGTACCGGCGAAGCGCTACCAGAGCCTGTTGCAATAGTGGCTCAACGGCTTTGATTTTCTCGTCCAAATCGTCCATAGCTGCATCCGATCATTCAATCAGAGCAGTATAGGCCTTCTCACACGTCACTCCCCTGCTCCGGCTTTGATCAGCATACTCCGCCAGGTCTCCCGCTCTTTCATCAGCACGTTTGAACACGTCGGCAAGCACCATGACGGCACGGGTTGCTGCTTGGCTTGCGGCGGTAGTGCAGGAATGGCTGCTGGCTTTACTTGCGGTACCGCTGGCGAGTCGATCTGCTTCGTCCCGCAGGCTGGCAGCAGTAGCGCGAGCAGCGGCAGCATCAGCACTTGCTTGGTCGATAAGCGTCTGTCCATCTTGGATCACCTTGTTGATTGCTTGTTGGCGGGCCTGTTCTTTTTCACGATCAGCGGCTTCGGCAAGGGCCCAGGCCTGCTTGTCACCAGCATCCCGATCCGACCAACGTACCTGCCACTCAGCATCCATGGTCGAGCGGCCATGCTGGTAGGTTGACCAGAAGGCCAGGCCAACCAGTGCCAGCAGCACCAACGCGCCAAGCGCTCTCGACCAGGTCATGCCAGCCTCCCGCCAGCGGCAATGTAGTGGGCGATCAGGTCTTCAAGCTTTCGCTCATGCTGTTTGTATCCAGCGCCTGGCAGGCTGGCCCAAATGTTCCGGCACTTTGAAATCGCGACCTCGATGCGGCCGGCATGTACGTCCGCCAGCGCCCCGCGCTCCTTGATCAGTTGCAAGGCCAGCTTGTCTTGGCTGATGGGACCGAAGTCCGGGAGCTTGAGTAAATCTCGGTAGTGCAGCCAGTAGCGCTGGAGCTGCTGATACCGCCCTGCAGCGGTCGACTTCAGCCCTTTCGTGTTCACGGTCACCAGAACGCCAGGATGGTCGGCATAGCTGGTAAACGTGTTCGGGCTGTTGAGGCCGCCGACAATCACGTCATAGCCATCGTTGCGGGTGTACTTGCTGGTCGAGGTGCCCTCCGACCAAGCAAGCATGTCGAGGAAGGCGAGCGCATTCTTGCTGCCCGCCAGGGAGTCAGAAATCTTGGCCATGGTTTTCTCCAGGCGAAAAAAAGCCCGCTCAAGGCGGGTGATTCACAGGCGAAAAAACGCTTTCGCGGTCGTGCTCTTTAATGGCAAACGGTCATGGCAGAACGAGTGCGCTCTCTAAGCTCAGCGCGGCGAGCTGCTCGATGGTGAGCGCGTCCAAGTTCTTTTCCGTAACGTCCCGCAATGCCTGCTTTCTGGCCACGATAACGCTGACATCCTGGCCTGTCTCCAGGGCGCGCATATACGCCACGTCAAGCGCTGCCAGGCGCGGTTCGCGCTCCAGGCGCAGGCGCTCACGCACCTTCTCTTCGGCCTTGCTCCGGTTGATCGTGATCATTGCGCACCCCCTACGCCCGAAGCCGGGCCGAGCGCCGCTGCGTCCAGCTCCCAGGCCTCGCGAAAGGCACGGTCTGCCGGCACCGCGTCGGCGGCGACGATCCAGAACGGCAGCCCGGCGGGAACGTCCTTCGCGCCGATTTCCTCCAGGGTCAGGCCGCAGTCGCACGGAATGAGTACAGCCGCCGGCGCGCCGGCGGGTTGAAACAGAATTCGCTTATCCATCCGATCCCCCTTAGTTGCTAAACACGGTCGCGTCGACATACACAAAGTCAGTGACGCCTGAAGCCTGCCCCGTAGTGCCAATCTTGAAACTGCCGGTTGTTCTGGAGTAGGCCTTGGTACAGTTGATGCCTGTAATAGCCGCATCGGTCGCAGCGCCACTGGTCACAGCGGCATAGTTTGTATTCGGCATTGGCACCGCCAGGTTCACTGTGTAGTCGCCGGTTCCGTTGTCCGTGATCGAGCTGACGTTAAGGCTGCTGCGAATCGCTACCGTGCCCGCGCCGTTGAAGTTGACCCAGGCGCTAGCGACCTTCGCGGCGGCCGGCGGCGTGAAGTCCTTCCATGCGCCCCAGGCGGTTCCGCTGTAAATGCGCAGGTAGAGCCCGCCGGTCACCGTGTGCATGGCCAGCTGCGCACGGCTCTGCGACTTGGCAGCGTCGAGGAACGTCCAGCCCCATATCACGCCGGTCGTCGTGTCCGGCGAGCCGGTGGCCAACGCCCCGCCCAAAAACGGCCCAGCGGCGGCGGTATTGAAGTCGGCAAGAGCCGGCACGGCAATATCAAGCTTGCCGGCAAGGGCATTAGTCATGGTAACGGCAAAGTTAGGGTCATCCCCGATGGCCGCCGCCAGCTCGTTCAGCGTGTCGAGCGCAGCCGGCGACGAATCCACCAGAGCGGCCAGAGCCGCGCGCACGAACGCCGTGGTGGCAATCTGCGCGGTATTGGTGCCAGCCGCTGCGGTCGGCGCCGTTGGCGTGCCCGTCAGCGCCGGCGAGGCCAGCGGGGCTTTA
>NZ_JAZBQR010000021.1:0-638 GCF_036348395.1 Pseudomonas sp. AL 58 | reverse complement strand
CACGAACGCCGTGGTGGCAATCTGCGCGGTATTGGTGCCAGCCGCTGCGGTCGGCGCCGTTGGCGTGCCCGTCAGCGCCGGCGAGGCCAGCGGGGCTTTAGCATTCAAAAGGGCTTGAATCGCGGCGCGTAGCTGGGCGTTATTGCCTTCGTCCGCAACAATGCCTGCCAGCGCCAGGACGCCTAGGATTTCGTCGGTAACGGCATTGCCCCAAGCCGATGGGATCAAAGAACCAACTTGGCCGGTCACTGAATTTTCATCAACAAACTTGCCATTTACCAGGCCGACGCCTGGCACATTCCTCGGGTAGTCCATTCAGTCCTCACCATACTTAATAAATTCAATCGCATGCGCCGGCGCACTACGGCGTAGCACACACTCCAGGGCGCCGCTTGGGTTGCCGCCGAATTGCTCGCCGAAATAACTCACGCCGAACCGGCGACCAAGGCGGCGCCGAGGCCCGGTTTCAAGCGTCCACATGAATTGCGCAACCCACGTACCGAAGTACGCCGCGCCGAAGCGTGAGCGCCCGAAGCGTGGGGCTCGGTGCTCAATTACGCTGGCCTCGGGGTAGCCATGACTGATGGCCAGCTCAACGAAGTACGCCGGTGACTGGCCACCGACCTCGACCAGACGAC
>NZ_JAZBQR010000020.1:0-93497 GCF_036348395.1 Pseudomonas sp. AL 58 | reverse complement strand
GAGATTGAATGAGAAAGGCTTGATCGATTTGCAAACCTGGATGATCGACTCAACCGCAGTACGCGCAACCCGAGCCTCATCTGGCTCTCGGAAAAAAGGGGGGGCTGACGAGCCTGTCGATCACGCTCTAGCCCGCAGTCGCGGTAGCCTGACAACCAAAATCCACATGCTCTGCGACGCCAGCGGGATACCGTTGCGCTTCCTCCTATCTGGCGGTCAAGCCAGTGAAATAAGCTACGCCCAACCACTGTTGGACGAGGTCAGCATTCCATCGAGCCAACGTGGCCGCCCGCGTAAACGCTGAAAATGGTTGCTTGCCGACAAGGGCTATGACGCCGAAGCGCTACGCCGCTATTGCGACCAATATCGAATGCAGCCCGTCATCCCGCTGCGCTCGATGAAGCGCAAGCCCAAGCCTGGCTTACCCAGACTGTTCAACCGGGCCAAATACCGACAGCGCAACATTATCGAGCGCATGTTTGGCTGGCTGAAAGAGAACCGCCGGATCGTGACACGCTTCGATAAGCTCGCGAAAAGCTATGCCGCCATGGTCTCACTGGCCTGTTCCATGAGGTGTTTGCGACATCTCTTTTCGTACAGAGCCTAGATTTTGTACCTGAAGCGCCCGTCTCCAAGAAAACCAGGTGATTCAGTGACAATGGACAGTGTCAGAAGCTCTACCGCTTTCAATGAAGAGGGCTCAAATGGTCGTGGTTACTCGTGCGCTCTGCATCCACCAAGCGGAGGCAATTACTACACGGCCGGGGGAAAATCGGGTAATCTCCTCAGGAAATTTTAATACTTGGTTAGATTTATATGGCAAAAATAAACTCAACTTTAGAATCGGGCGATGAGCTTCCCTTTGAAATTAATTTCATTGAGCAAGCCGAGTATATTGATACAGAGAAATTTGCTGAGCTAACGATTGAGCATCCAGAGGAAGAGGCTATTCTTCGGAAGCTCATGGGGGGTGGTGCGAAATTACTTATCGGCCCTCGTGGATGCGGTAAAACCACCCTTATGCTTAAGGCCTTTCACCAGATGCTAAAATCCGTGGGGGCACAAGCACTACCTGTCTACGTAAACTTCAAATTAGCCTTGAAAGTTGAACCCCTATACAGCAAAGGGGCAAATGCCCCTTTCTGGTTTAAGGGATGGTTAACCCTGAAGGTACTGGAGGCCTTGAGACTAACTCTTGAGAACATTGACGGGATTGATATTCCGGAGTTGTTTCCAAAAAAAGAATTTGTTGAAAAAACCCTTATCAAGATTGAGGCCGGGATTACAGATAGCACAGAGGTAGACAGCTTCAGCATTCCTTTTCTCCAGCAAATTATTCACGACATCCTGGAGCGCAACAGTATCAGTAGATGCGTACTCCTGATTGATGACGCGGCGCACGCATTTCTAGGGAAGCAACAAGAAGATTTTTTTGATTTCTTCAGGGCTATAAAGTCAAAGTCCATTTCACCTAAGGCAGCAGTATATCCTGGGGTTACCTCGCATTCTCCATCGTTTCAGGTCGGACATGATGCCGAACAAATAGATGTATGGGTTAAGCCCTCCGGCGAAGACTATGAGAAATTTATGATGGACATGGCGCGCAAGCGCTTTGAAGGGACGCAGGTCAAGCTGATAGATGAAAACAAGGACGATATTGCCTTTTTGGCATATTGCTCTTTCGGTATTCCCCGCGCCTTTCTCGGAATGCTTAGGGCAATTTATAACTCCTCTGAGTCATATTTTAATTCTGATGGCTCTCTATCCAAATCCAAGGTTCTTACCCTCTCACGAAGTGGAAAGGAGATGTCACATGGAGTCTACTCGTCCTTGGAAGCAAAGGTACCCTCACTAAAGAGCTATGTTTTAAATGGAGATATTATTTACAGAGCAATCCTAGATAGCATCAAAGAATTCAACTCGGGAAAGGAACGCCCTGAACAAACAATGCAATTTGGGATCAGAAGCCCGCTTGATCCAAATTTAGAGAAAGTAATAAGCTTTTACCAATACGCAGGACTGGTTATGTCTATTGGTGAGTTTTCACGTGGAGAGAATGGCGTTTTCTCGGTTTACGAAGTGCACATTGGCGACTTGGTAACTGACAACGCCATCGTTGGTCGCAGAACAAAATCCATATCTCTATTTTTAGAAGTGTTGCGAGCCAGGAAGCACTCAGCCTGGCCAAGAACATACTCAAATAAAATATTGGAGGTAACGCGATTATCTAGCAATGACTTTAAAATTTCACTACCCCAATGCCAAGTTTGCGGAAAAGAGCGTACAACTCCCGAGGCCCACTTCTGCTCTTATTGCGGCTCGCGCCTTAAGTCCTCTTCAAACTATGAGCAACTTACAGACCAAGACATATCAGTTCTTGATATTTCTTCTGCGATCAAAGAAAGAATAAAAAAGCACTCCCAAATCAGAAAAGTTCGAGATATTTTGATTGATAGTAGCCGCGAACAACTGATGGCCATTAAATACATCAAGAAAGCCCGGGCTGTGAAAATTGTTAGTGCAGCAGAAGAATATGTTTCCTGAGGTACAGGTATGAATGTAGAGGATTTCGTTTGTGGAGCGCCCCCAACCGCAAGTTTATCTGGGTTGGGAGGGTGCATGAAAGAAGTGGAAATGCCTGCGCCGATTGATTTTTATCTAAAAAGCTGTAGGGAAATTATTGGTTATGGAACTCCAGAGCGGCTTAGTGAAATGAGCAAGCTAGGAGGTTTTTTATTGTTGGGTTTAATCTCCTCGGCAGAGGGCTATTTTCGTTCAATTCTTTCAGCCGCGCTAGATGTATGTCCAATCTGTAAAAATATCGCAGCCGAAAAGCAAATCAACTTAGGTGGTGTGCTGTGGCATGGAAAAAATGAGTTCCGAAGGAGCGCATTTGAGCATATGTCTTTTGCTTCTGCAAAAGAGCTGACTTCAGCATCCAGAAGCTATCTGGGATTTGAAATGCGGGGCGGGGTATTCGATAGCATTCTCGGTGACTTTGATGCTATTTGCCACCTTAGGCATGGACTAATACATAATGCTGGAATTTTGCCCGGCAGGAACGCTGTGCAAATAGATATTCAGCAATACTCTAACCCAGTAGAAATACATGTCGACTTTGGCTTTCTTCAAAGCGCGGCAGCCACTCTTGACTCACTTGTAGTCACCTATAATCGAGCTCTTTTCGCAGAAATGTCCAGCCGATGGGCAGATAAATGGAGAGAGAGATCTGATTGGAACCCATCAGAAGATCGAAAAAGGTTTTTGCAAATCTGGAATATATTTTCCAGCAAACTAGATCTCCAGAACCGGGCAGGAAAAACCAAAATAACGCCCACTAAATGCATGGATCGTTTAAAAGCTGATTATAACTTATAAATAAGTTACACCCGGATCCAGTCATTAATGGTCAAATTGCTTTTCCTGTCCGCTATCTGGCTTTACCTATCATTAGGCATTGAATTACCCCCGGGATTTTAGAGGTACCAGGGGGCGATTCGTGCCAGACTGTCCCCCTTCAGGAAAATCCACTTTGGCCGGTAGCTGCCTTGGTGACCTCGTATACAAACTGGTGGGCAGGTCCCTTCAGTGACTACTCGGTATCTCATAAGGTCGAAAGCGCACCACCTCCTCTCCCACCCAATCGTTGATCTGCAACAGCCTG
Organism: Pseudomonas sp. AL 58; assembly: GCF_036348395.1. NCBI lineage: Bacteria > Pseudomonadati > Pseudomonadota > Gammaproteobacteria > Pseudomonadales > Pseudomonadaceae > Pseudomonas > Pseudomonas sp. AL 58. The sequence continues at coordinate 89,833 of NZ_JAZBQR010000020.1, read as the reverse complement.
GCTTGCTCGGGCTCAAGTTCATTGACTGCCCAAATTTGTGATGCGTCGCGAATCGAACCGCCCCCAGCGTTTTGCGGCACCACCCCCATCAAATGGGGCGGGATGCCAACATGACCAATTGATCGTCACGACTGATGTTCTTGATCGCCCCGAAGTCGTCCTTCGCCGCCACTTCACTGATCGGAATCAACTGCAGGCCGTCCTTCTTATCACTAGGTGCGTACATGAACAGGTTACGGAAGTTACCCGGTCCCTTGCTGTTCTTCATCGCCGAGCGCAGGTCGTTGACGAAGTCCTCATTCTGGGCGGCGTCGGTCATGTACATGATGAAGCCGGCATGACTGCCGTTCTGGTAGTACTTGCGCCGGAACAGCGTTGCGCTCTCGTTGAGTAACGCACTCTGCAAGACCGGGAGCCATTCGGGTACCGGACGCGGAAGACCCAGACCCATTCACCCGGGAAAAGATCGAGGCCATTCTGGGCCAACCAACCGACCGAGAGCAGGAGATCAATCTCACCCAGTACATGATCTGGTCAGGCCCAAGAGTGAGTGAAGCGATGGCGCTGGCCTGGGAGGACGTCGATCTGGAAGCTGGCACAGTAGAAATCCGCCGCGCCCGTGTCAGTGGCCAGTACAAGGTGACAAAGACCAGACGATCGACACGCAAGGTCAAGTTGCTTGCCCCTGCTCTGCGCGCACTCCAGGCACAGGCACGCTTCACTAAGAATCTGCCGGCGGAGCTGATCGAGGTCGTCGATCGGGATAACCGCACGATTCGGGAACAGCGCGTACGTTTCGTGTTCCACAATACCGCCACGGGTGAGCCGTACCGTTCTTCGGACGTGCTGCGTCACGGTTGGTGGATCACGCACCTGGAGAAGGCCGGTGTACGTCAACGCGGGCCGAATACTTGCCGACATACGTTCGCCAGCCAGATGCTGAGCAGCGGGATTGCCACACCAGAGTGGATAGCTGACCAGATGGGGCACACGTCGACAGCGATGATCTTCAAGCACTACGCGAAGTGGATCAGCGAGGACGGGCCGGATGTGGTGGGGTTGTTGAATCAGGCGCTCAGGTTGAGCTAAACGCAAAAAAAAGGAGCCTCAAGGGCTCCTTCTTTTTACCTGCTATTCCCAAAGTGTTCCCAAAATGCTCCCTTTTGCAGGGCAGAGCGGGATAAACATCAATGAAATCAGGCACTTATATGGCGGAAGCGTAGAGATTCGAACTCTAGGATAGTTGCCCATCGACGGTTTTCAAGACCGTTGCCTTAAACCACTCGGCCACGCTTCCTCGGCTTTGCGGGCGCCATAATACCGAAATGAAACAAGCTGTCAAACTCTCTGTGTAGCCGCTTTGCATGCCTCTGTTATGATCTTTGCATCTGAACGTTTCAAAACCACAGGAGTGTCGCCATGCGCGAACAGGATTACGCCGTCAATCACGGCCTGCAGGTCGAGCAGCAAGAAGTCAGCCGCGTCCTGCGTAACACGTACGGCCTTCTGGCTTTAACCCTTGTTTTCAGCGGCATCATGGCCTACGTGGCCCAGCAGATGCGCGTCGGCTACCCGAACGTGTTCGTGGTGCTGATCGGCTTTTATGGCCTGTTCTTCCTCACCAACAAGCTGCGTGATTCGGTCTGGGGCCTGGTCTCCACGTTCGCCCTCACCGGTTTCATGGGTTTCATCCTCGGCCCTATCCTCAACCGTTACCTGGGCATGCAGGGCGGCGCTGAAGTCGTCAGCTCGGCATTCGCCATGACCGCGCTGGTGTTCGGCGGCCTGTCGGCCTATGTGCTGATCACCCGCAAGGACATGAGCTTCCTGGGTGGTTTCATCACTGCCGGTTTCTTCGTGCTGATGGGCGCGGTGCTGGCCAGCCTGTTCTTCCAGATCAGCGGCCTGCAACTGGCGATCAGCGCCGGCTTCGTGCTGTTCTCGTCGGTCTGCATTCTGTTCCAGACCAGCGCGATCATCCACGGTGGTGAGCGTAACTACATCATGGCAACCATCAGCCTGTATGTATCGATCTACAACCTGTTCATCAGCCTGCTGCAGCTGTTCGGCCTGATGAGTCGCGACGACTGATAGCCCGGTAGTGTACGAAAGCCCACTTCGGTGGGCTTTTTCATGGGTGGCGTTTGGGCTTTGCCAAATGGGTGTGCCACCGTAGAATGCGCTCCTTTTTTCTCCCGGGGCAGCACACTACCCATGAGCGCAATCGAACACCGGCCCGACGCACCCGCGCAGGCCAATGAACTGGTCCTGGGTCTGGAAGACCGCCCTCGCCCGCTGATCGGCCTGCTGGCCGCCCTGCAACACTTGCTGGCGATCATCGTGCCGATCGTGACCCCCGGCCTGCTGATTTGCCAGGCGCTGGGGGTTTCAGCCCGCGATACCAACCTGATCGTGTCGATGTCGCTGGTCATCTCCGGGATTGCCACCTTTGTGCAGTGCCGCCGCTTCGGGCCGTTTGGCGCCGGGTTGCTGATCGTTCAGGGCACCAGCTTCAACTTTGTCGGCCCGCTGATCGCTGGCGGTGCGTTGATGGTCAAGCAAGGCACGCCGGTAGAAGGCGTGATGGCGGCCATCTTTGGTGTGGTCATTGCCGGCTCCTTCGTGGAGATGGGTATTTCCCGGATCCTGCCGTTCGTCAAACGCCTGATCACCCCGCTGGTGACCGGTATCGTGGTACTGATGATCGGCCTGACCCTGATCAAGGTCGGCCTGATCAGCATGGGTGGCGGCTTCGCGGCCATGGCCAACGGCACCTTCGCCAACGGTGAGAACCTGCTGCTGTCAGGTGTGGTGCTGGCGATTATCGTGGTGCTCAACCGTATTCCTGTGGTCTGGATGCGCAGTTGCGCCATCGTCATTGCCCTGGCCGTGGGCTATGCGCTGGCCGGTTATATGGGCCGCTTGGACTTTACCGGCATGCACCAGGCCGAGCTGTTCCAGGTGCCGATGCCGCTGCACTTCGGCCTGAGCTTCTCCTGGGCACTGTTTATCCCGATGCTGGTGATCTACCTGGTGACCTCGCTGGAAGCCATCGGTGACGTAACCGCCACCAGTAAGGTGTCGCGCCAGCCGGTAGAAGGCCCGGTGTGGATGCAGCGGATCAAGGGCGGTGTGCTGGTGAACGGCGCCAACTCGCTGTTGGCCGGCGTGTTCAACACCTTCCCGAGCTCGATCTTCGCCCAGAACAATGGGGTGATTCAGTTGACCGGTATCGCCAGCCGCCATATCGGTGTGTGGATCGCCGCAATGCTGGTACTGCTGGGCCTGTTCCCGGCAGTGGCCGGTGTGATTCAGGCGGTGCCTGAGCCGGTATTGGGTGGCGCAGCCATGGTGATGTTCGGGGCCGTGGCGGCGTCGGGTATCAATATCCTCGCCAGCATCAGCCTGGACCGTCGCGCACTGCTGATTATCTCGGTGTCGCTGGCGCTGGGGCTGGGCGTGGCGCAAGTACCGGAGTTCCTTGCCCATATGCCGTCGGCACTGCGCAATGTGCTGGAGTCGGGTGTCGCCACCGGCGGGATCTGTGCACTGGTGTTGAACTGGTTCCTGCCAGAAAGCAGCACGCACAAGGCCTGATTGGCGGCGCCTCGCGCCTGGCAACCGATAGAACAGGAAGCCCGCAGCCCGCTGCGGGCTTTTTGCTTTATTATTCCCACAGATTTGCTGACAGAGCCTCCCATGAAGTTCGCGATTGCGGTTTTTTCCCCGGCCCATGCGCCCTCCTCGCGCCGCGCCCTGCTGTTCGCCCAGGCCGTACTGGCAGGCGGGCACGAGATCGTCCGGTTGTTTTTCTACCAGGATGGCGTTCACAGCGCTTCAAGCAATGTGGTCACGCCCCAGGATGAGCTGGATGTTCCAGCCCAGTGGCGCACCTTCGTCAGCGAGCAACAGCTCGATGGCGTGGTGTGCATTGCCGCCGCCTTGCGCCGTGGTGTGCTGAACGCAGAAGAAGCCCAACGCTATCAGCGCCAGGCAGCCAACCTGTCGGCGCCTTGGGAGCTGTCAGGCCTTGGCCAGTTGCATGAGGCCGCACAAACCGCCGACCGTCTGGTCTGCTTTGGAGGCGATTGAGATGGCCAAGTCCCTGTTGATCATCAGCCGCCAAGCGCCGTGGGCAGGCCCCTCGGCCCGCGAAGCGCTGGACATCGCCCTGGCCGGCGGCGCCTTTGACCTGCCATTGGGCATGCTGTTTCTCGATGACGGTGTGTTCCAGCTCGCACCCGGCCAGCAACCCGCACAGCTGCAGCAGAAGAACCTTGCAGCCAACCTGCAGGCGCTGCCCATGTTCGGCGTAGAAGAATTGTTTGCCGCCCGCACCAGCCTGCTCGAGCGCGGCCTTTGTGCCGAGCAGTTGAGTTTGCCGGTAGAAGTGTTGGACGACGCTGCGCTGGCAGCGCTGATTGACCGTTTTGACCAGGTGGTAACCCTCTGATGAGCACCCTGCACGTCATTTCCCACTCACCCTTTGGCGACGACCGCCTGAGCAGCTGCCTGCGCCTGCTCGGCCCCGCCGATGGCCTGTTGCTCTGCGGCGATGCGGTGTATGCCCTGCAACCCGGCAGCGCGCCGCTGAGCACCCTGCTCGCCCACAACCTTGGCGAGCGCCTGTTTGCCCTTGAAGAAGACCTGCAGGCACGCGCCATTGCGGCAGATACCTTGGCCCGCAGCGTCGATTACCCGGCTTTCGTGGCCCTGTCCCTGCAATACGACAAGGTCAACAGCTGGTTATGAGTACTCTGACTGTCGGCACCCGCGACATTGCGCTGGATAAAGAGGGCTACCTGCTGGAACTGAGTGACTGGTCCAGCGAGGTCGCCGCCGCGTTGGCTGAGCGTGAAGCACTGGAACTGACCCCCGAGCACTGGGAAGTCCTGGAACTGCTGCGTCAGTTCTACCAGGAGTTCCAGCTGTCACCGGCCACCCGCCCGCTGATCAAATACACAGCCTTGAAGCTGGGCCCAGAAAAAGGCAACAGCCTGCACCTGAATCGCCTGTTCAAGGGCACCCCTGCCAAACTCGCCGCCAAGCTGGCGGGCCTGCCGAAGCCAACCAATTGCATATGAACGATCCTCGCCCGTTGACCCTCGAAACCCCGGCTGAGCACCCTTTCGCCCAATTTGTGCGCATCCTTGGCAAAGGCAAACGCGGCGCTCGCGGCCTGACCCGCGAAGAAGCCCGTGAGGCCATGGGCATGTTACTCGACGAGAAGGTCGAGGAAACCCAACTGGGTGCGTTCCTGATGCTGTTGCGGCACAAGGAAGAGAGCCCCGAGGAACTGGCAGGCTTCACCGAAGCCCTGCGCCAGCGCCTGCAAGCACCGCCAATGCAGGTCGACCTCGACTGGCCAAGCTACGCGGGCAAGAAACGTCACCTGCCCTGGTTCCTGCTGGCGGCCAAGTGCCTGGCAGCAAACGGTGTGCGTATCCTGATGCATGGCGGCGGTGCGCATACCGCGGGGCGCCTGTACACCGAGCAATTGCTCGACCTGCTGCAGATTCCGCTGTGCCGCGACTGGAATGCCGTGTCCAAGGCGCTGGATAACCAGCACCTGGCGTTTGCTCCATTGCAGGACTGGGCGCCCCCGTTGCAGCGGATGATCGACCTGCGCAACACCTTGGGCCTGCGTTCACCCATCCACTCCCTGGCCCGAGTGCTCAACCCGTTGGGCGCGCGCTGCGGCCTGCAGAGCATCTTCCACCCCGGCTATCAGGCAGTGCATCGCGAAGCCAGCCGACTGCTCGGTGACACGGCCATTGTGGTCAAGGGCGACGGGGGTGAGATAGAGGTCAACCCGGACAGCGCCAGCCATTTGTATGGCACGGCAGGCGGGCTTGATTGGGATGAGGAATGGCCAGCGCTCGCCGCACAGCGCCATGTCAAACCGGCCAGCCTGGAGCCGGAGCATTTACTGGCGGTCTGGCGCGGTGAGGCCCGCGACAGCTACGGTGAAATGGCTTTGATCTCGACCATGGCCCTGGCCCTGCGCGGGCTGGGCGATGACCGTGAAAACGCGTTTGCCAAGGCACGGGCGTACTGGGACGCACGCCCGCTCGGCTAATGACCTGGTAGGCCGACAATGAAGGCGCTGCACAGGCGGCGCCCATCGCTGCAATTGCCAACAAGGGCCAGTTTTTACTGGGCGCCTTCGAACCAGGCGAGCTTGTCACGCAGTTGCACCACCTCACCGACGATGACCAGCGTTGGCGCATGGACTTCATGCTCCGCCACCAGTGTCGGCAGGTCAGCCAACGTGCCGGTAAAGACCCGCTGGTTGGGCGTGGTGCCCTGCTGAACCAGCGCCGCCGGGGTATCGGCGGCACGACCATGACGGATCAGCTCGGCACAGATGGTCGGCAGCCCCACCAGCCCCATGTAGAACACCAGGGTTTGCGCAGGCGCCACCAGATCGTTCCACGGCAAGTTACTGGTGCCATCCTTGAGATGACCGGTCACGAAGCGCACTGACTGCGCATGGTCACGGTGGGTCAGCGGGATACCGGCATACGCCGAGCAACCACTGGCCGCCGTGATACCGGGCACTACCTGGAATGGAATACCCTGCTCCGCCAGCTCCTCGATTTCCTCGCCGCCACGTCCAAAGATGAACGGATCGCCCCCTTTGAGCCGCAGCACGCGCTTGCCTTGCTTGGCCAGGTCAACCAAAAGCTGATTGATCTGATCTTGAGGCACGGCGTGATCGGCGCGACGCTTGCCAACGTAAATACGCTCGGCATCACGACGGCACAGCTCAATGATTGCCGGTGCCACCAGGCGGTCATAAAGCACCACATCCGCTTGCTGCATCAGGCGCAAGGCGCGGAACGTCAGCAGATCAGGGTCGCCAGGACCAGCGCCAACCAGGTACACCTCACCTGACGTCTGCGCGGGTACGCCGTCTACCTTGGCTTGCAACAAGCGCTCGGCTTCAGCACCCTGCCCGGCCAGTTGGCGCTCGGCAATCGGCCCCTGAAAGACATCTTCCCAGAAGCCACGGCGCTGGTTGACGTCTGGGTAGAGGGCTTTCACCTTGTGGCGAAAACGCGCGGCCAGGCCGGCCAGCTCGCCATAAGCCGCAGGAATCCAGGTTTCCAACTTGGCCCGGATCAACCGCGCCAGGACCGGTGCATCGCCGCCGCTGGACACCGCTACAACCAGTGGCGAACGGTCGACAATGGCCGGAAAAATCACCGAGCACAACGCTGGCGCATCGACCACATTGACCGGCACACAACGCTTGCGGGCATCGGCAGACACCTGAGCATTGAGTTCCTGGTCATCAGTAGCGGCGATGATCAACTGACAACCGTCCAGATCGCTTTCCTGATACCCGCGGGACAGGAGTTCACCACCGCTGTGCCGGGCAAGCTCGGCCAATTGCCCTTCGATCTCGGGCGCAACCACACGTAATACGGCGCCGGCATCTGCCAGCAAGCGAGATTTGCGCAAGGCAATCTCGCCGCCACCTACGACCAGCACACGGCTGCCACGCAGGTTGTGGAACAGCGGTAGAAATTCCATTTAGCCGATAACCTCCAGGCCGCCCATGTAAGGCTTGAGGACTTCTGGCACACGGATCGAGCCATCGGCTTGCTGGTAGTTCTCCAGCACTGCCACCAGCGTACGGCCGACCGCCAGGCCAGAACCGTTGAGGGTGTGCACCAGTTCCGGCTTGCCGGTTTCCGGGTTACGCCAGCGGGCCTGCATACGACGGGCCTGGAAGTCACCACAGTTGGAGCACGAGGAAATTTCGCGGTACTTGTCCTGGCTCGGCACCCAGACTTCCAGGTCGTAGGTCTTGGTGGCGCTGAAACCCATGTCGCCGGTGCACAGTGCCAGCACGCGGTATGGCAGCTCGAGGGCTTGCAGTACGCGCTCGGCGTTCGCCGTCAGGCCTTCCAGGGCTTCCATGGACTTGCTCGGCTCAACGATCTGAACCATCTCGACCTTGTCGAACTGGTGCTGGCGGATCATGCCGCGGGTATCACGACCCGACGCACCGGCTTCACTGCGGAAGCACGGGGTGTGAGCAACGAACTTGATCGGCAGTTGCTTGGCGTCGAGGATCTCGCCAGCGACGATGTTGGTCAGCGACACTTCAGCGGTCGGGATCAGGTAGAAGTCGGCTTCGCCTTCACGGCTGATCTTGAACAGGTCTTCCTCGAACTTCGGCAGCTGGCCAGTGCCTTGCAGCGCAGGTGCTTGAACCAGGTACGGGGTGTAGGCCTCTTCGTAACCGTGCTCGTTGATGTGCAGGTTGATCATGAACTGGGCCAGGGCACGGTGCAGGCGCGCAATCGGGCCACGCAGCAGGGCAAAACGTGCGCCCGACAGCTTGGCTGCGGTCTCGAAGTCCAGCCAGCCGTTCTTCTCGCCCAGGGCGACGTGATCCTGGACCGGGAAATCAAAGGCCTTCGGGGTGCCCCAGCGGCGCACTTCAACGTTGCCTTCTTCGTCTTCACCGACCGGCACGGAAGCGTCCGGCAGGTTCGGAATGCCCATCAGAATGCCATCCAGCTCGGACTGGATGCTGTCCAGCTCGACCTTGCCACTGGCCAGTTCGGTCGCCATGCGCTCGACGTCAGCCATCAGCGGAGCGATGTCTTCGCCCTTGGCCTTGGCCTGGCCGATGGACTTGGAACGGGCGTTACGCTCGGCCTGCAGCTGCTCGGTGCGGGTTTGCACCACCTTGCGGCGCTCTTCCAGTGCTTCGATGCGCGCGACATCCAGGCTGAAGCCACGGGAGGCCAGGCGGTCCGCCACTTCCTGAAGTTGGCCGCGTAACAGTTTGGAATCGAGCATATCGTTCTCTCGTTGGTTCAGAATTTGGTCAAAGACAGGCCAGCCCAGGTTGCGAGCAGGCCGCCAAGTACGCTGAGCGCGGCATAGCCGAACGCCAGCGGCGCCTGCCCGCTTTCGAGCAGGCGCACGGTATCCAGTGAAAAGGATGAAAAGGTAGTCAAGCCGCCAAGAAAACCGACAATCAGGCCGGCCCTCAACTCGACCGGTACCAGCGGGCGATGCAAAAACAAACCGTACAACAGCCCGATCAACAAGCATCCAATCAGATTGACTGCCAGCGTACCGAGATAGAAGTGGCGTGGCCAGTGCGCGTTCACCCAATTGGCTGTGGCAAAGCGCAGCAAGGTACCGGCAATGCCGCCTGCACTCACCGCCGCAACAACCGCAATCATGGTTTTCTCCGTTGCCGTGGGCTTTGCCGGTCCAGCTCGGCCAGGTGCTTGAGCTTTTCGCCGATCTTCAGCTCCAGGCCGCGCGGTACCGGTTGATAGTACTGGCGCGGTTCCAGGTTGTCGGGAAAGTAGTCTTCGCCAGCGGCATAGGCATCCGGCTCGTCATGGGCATAACGGTACTCGTCTCCGTAGCCCAACTGCTTCATCAGCTTGGTCGGCGCGTTGCGCAAATGCAGCGGCACCTCAAGCGAACCGTGCTCGGCGGCTTCGCGCATGGCGGCCTTGAAGCCCATGTACACCGCGTTACTCTTCGGCGCACAGGCCAGATAGGTAATCGCTTGCGCCACCGCCAGCTCGCCTTCCGGGCTGCCCAGGCGCTCCTGCACGTCCCAGGCGGCCAGGCACAGGCTTAACGCGCGAGGATCGGCGTTGCCGATGTCTTCACTGGCCATGCGCACCACCCGCCGGGCAATGTAGAGCGGGTCGCACCCGCCGTCGAGCATCCGCGCAAACCAGTACAGCGCACCGTCGGGATTGGAGCCACGCACCGATTTGTGCAGTGCCGAAATCTGGTCGTAGAACGCCTCTCCGCCCTTGTCGAAACGGCGACGGGTATCGCCCAGCAGGCTTTGCAGCAGGTCGACGCCGATCTCACTGCCGTCTTCGGCCAGGTCCGAGGCGTTTTCCAGCAGGTTGAGCAAACGCCGGCCATCGCCATCCGCCGCCGCCAAAAGCATCTTGAAGCCTTCATCGCCCAGGCTGAGCTGACGCTTGCCCAGGCCACGTTCTTCGCTCAGCGCACGCTGCACCAGCTTGCGCAACGCCGCTTCGTCGAGGCTTTTCAGCACATAGACCCGCGCCCGAGAGAGCAAGGCGTTGTTCAATTCAAACGAAGGGTTCTCGGTGGTCGCGCCAATGAAGATCAGCGTGCCGTCTTCGACGTAGGGCAGGAAAGCATCCTGCTGCGACTTGTTGAAACGGTGCACTTCATCGACGAACAGGATGGTCCGGCGACCATACTGGCCGGCCTGTTGCTTGGCAATTTCTACCGCGTGACGGATCTCCTTGACCCCGGCCAGCACGGCCGACACCGTTTCGAAGTGGGCATCGCAAAACTGCGCCAGCAGCCGCGCCAGGGTGGTCTTGCCCACCCCTGGCGGCCCCCAGAAGATCATCGAGTGCAGCGCGCCCTGTTCCAGTGCTTCACGCAGTGGCTTGCCACGCGCCAGCAGGTGCTCCTGACCGACGTACTCGTCCAGGTTGGCCGGGCGCAGACGCGCGGCCAAGGGCTGGGCAACAGGCTCACTACGAAACAGGTCCATCAACGGCTGCCTTACCTCTTATTCCTGAATGACGTCAGCGCCTTTCGGGATGTCGAACTTGAATCTGCCCGCTGGAATCGCCTCGTTGGCCTTGACCCCGGTGAACAGGATATTGGTGCGCTGACCGACGCTGTCGATCAGTTGCATGTCATTGATCAGGCCACGGCGAAACGACAGGCGCAGGGAGTCGAACAAGGTGTCCTTGGTCTTCGGCTTGAGGGTGAAATCCACCACCTCGCCTTGCTCCTTGGAAGAGATCTCGAAGCTCTGGCTGATCTTCGACACATCGCCGGACAGCAGCAGTGCTGGTGTCTGGGTCAGACGCTCGTCGAGCTTCTTGATGGTCGCCTGTTCCAGGTCCGGGTCCCACAGGGTGACTTTCTGCCCGTCCGACACCACGACCTGCTCCTGTGGCGCATCGGTGTGCCAGTAGAACAGGCCAGGGCGTTTCACCGACATTTCACCGTTGGTTTCCTGCAACTGGGTACCGCTGCCATCGAGGGTCAACTGAGAGAAACGGGCAGTGATTGTCTGCGATTTTTCCAGCAACTGGGTCAGACGCGCCACGTCTTGCTCACCGGCATAGGCCGGAATGGCGGACACCGTCAGGGCAGAAACCAACAACATGCGAATCAGGCGCATGAGAATCCTCGTAGAACAGTGAATGGGCCGGGCACCGTCATTGGCACCCGGCAAAATCGATCATCAGTCGCGCATTGGCCCAGGCGCAATGACCTCGCGCGAGCCGTTGGTGTTCATGGCCGTGACCACGCCAGCCATTTCCATCGCTTCGATCATCCGCGCAGCGCGGTTGTAGCCGATCTTCAGCTTGCGCTGAACCGCGGAGATGGACGCACGACGACTCTCCAGAACGAACTGAACCGCTTCATCGTACAACGCATCGGTCTCAGCGTCGTCACCACCCTCGCCGCTGCTACCGCCGTCGAAGCCGCTGCCGGCCTCTTCGACACCGTTGAGGATGTCGTCGTTGTAGTCCGGGGCGCCACGCTGCTTCCAGGCTTCAACCACGCGGTGCACTTCTTCGTCGGAAACGAACGCACCGTGTACACGGATCGGCAAGCTGGTGCCTGGCGGCATGTAGAGCATGTCACCATGGCCGAGCAACTGCTCGGCACCACCCTGGTCGATGATGGTGCGCGAGTCGATCTTGCTCGACACCTGGAAGGCCATTCGGGTTGGAATGTTGGCCTTGATCAGGCCGGTAATCACGTCCACCGAGGGCCGCTGAGTCGCGAGGATCAAGTGGATACCGGCCGCACGCGCCTTCTGGGCGATACGGGCGATCAGCTCTTCGACCTTCTTGCCAACGATCATCATCATGTCGGCAAATTCGTCGACCACCACCACGATGGTCGGCAGGGTTTTCAGCAGCGGCGGCTGGTCGTCCATGCTCTCACGACGGAACAGCGGGTCATAAACCGGCTCGCCGGCTTCCTCGCCATCCTTGATCTTGCGGTTGAAGCCGGCCAGGTTACGCACGCCCATGGCCGCCATCAGCTTGTAGCGACGCTCCATCTCGGCCACGCTCCAACGCAGGGCGTTGGCCGCGTCCTTCATGTCGGTAACGACAGGGCAAAGCAGGTGCGGAATGCCCTCATAGATCGACAACTCGAGCATTTTCGGGTCGATCATGATCAGCTTGGCGTCTTCCGGGCTCGACTTGAACAGGATCGACAGGATCATCGCGTTGACACCCACCGACTTACCGGAACCGGTAGTACCGGCCACCAACAGGTGCGGCATCTTGGCCAGGTCGGTAATCACCGGCTTGCCGCCAATGTCATGGCCCAGCGCCAGGGTAACCGGCGACTTGGCTTCATCGTACTGCGGCGAGGACAGCACTTCGGAGAAGCGCACGATCTGCCGGTCTTCGTTCGGGATTTCGATACCCACGGTAGTCTTGCCGGGGATGACCTCGACCACGCGCACGCTGGTCACGGCCAGCGAACGCGCCAGGTCCTTGGCCAGGTTGGCAATACGGCTGACCTTGACCCCGGCAGCGGGCTGGATTTCGTAACGGGTAATCACAGGGCCAGGGTGGATCGAGTCCACCGACACTTCGACACCGAACTCCTTGAGTTTGATTTCCAGCAACTGCCCGACACCGGCCAGCGACTCAGGCGAATAGTTGACCTGCTTCTTCTCGGCAGGGTCGAGGATAGAGATCGGCGGCAAGGTGCCCTCGACGGCACTATCGACGAACACCTGCGCGGGTTTTTCCGCCTGCACACGCTTGATCGGCTCTGCCGCCTTGACCTGCGCCGGAGCTGGAGCTGGAGCTGGCATGATGATCGGCGCAGGCGACTGAGGACGCTCGACCACCGGCTTGCTCGGCGCCGGCTCACGCTCGACGACGCGCTCACGAGCCTTGGCCGGCTCGCGGCGTTCGGCAACCATCGGCGCCATGATCTCGTGCTCCTGCTCGTCGACCGCACGCAGCTGGGCAACCAGTTGCTTGCGCTCGTTACGCGCTGACCACCAACGACTGGCCGCCCCCTGGAACACCTCGAACAGGTCAAGGGTGATCTTGCCGGTAAGGTCCATCACCTTGAACCACGACAGGTCGGTGAACACGGTAAGGCCAAACAGAAACAGGGCAATGAACATCAGGGTACTGCCCTGCACGTTCAAGGCATTCTTGGCCAGGTCACCCAGGCTTTCGCCCAGCGCGCCGCCGGCAGAGGCCGGTAGGCTTGGGGCCGAATGAAAATGGATATGCGCCAGCGCGGCACCGGACAGCACCAGGAACACCAAGCCAATCAAGCGCCAGGAAAACAGCCAGCCGCTCCACTGCCAGGGCTGGTGACGCTCACGAAAAATCTGCCAGGTCTTGATCGCCAGCAACAGCGGGAATATGTAGGCGAAATAACCCAGCACCATGAACAATACGTCCGCAAAGAAGGCGCCGGCGCGGCCCGCCGCGTTCTGCACCTGATCGACGTTGCTGGTGTGGCTGAAGCCAGGGTCTGCCTGGTCGTAGGTAAGCAGAGCCATCCACAGATACAGGCACAGGGCGCCCATGGCAATCAGGGCACCCTCCTTGAGCCGGTAGTGCAGTTGCTGGCGCCAAAGCGGTACCGGCAAGGGGTTTGGGGTAGCGGTGGATTTCTTCAAAACGCGTCTATTCCTGCGCTGCTTGCGCGTCCAACAGGTGGCTGGCTGACGAAGGCAGCCAACAAACCATTACTTTTAACATTACTACCCGTATGCCGCCATGGCGGTGCGCCAGAATACGTCGCACACGGGATTAATTGCATAATGTTCAATTTGAGCACGCATTCTCTTTTGTGACAAAGGCTTATACGGGCTTTTTGCGTAGTAGGGACAACAAATCAGCCGGCAAGTTGCGGTTGACCCGCATCGCCCTGGCAGGCGATCCTGACCACCCTCCCCTCTTCTGCCGTTGAAACGACGATGCTGACCTGGCTGAGCCGCGATTCTCTTGACTTCCCCCCTCTGGAAAAGGCGCTGCGCGACCCCAACGGCCTGCTCGCCGCTGGCGGTGACCTGAGCGCGGAACGGCTGGTCCAGGCCTATCGGCATGGCTGCTTCCCCTGGTATCAGGATGGCCAGCCGATCCTGTGGTGGTCACCAGACCCGCGCACCGTGCTGTTTCCCGACGAGCTGCATGTCTCGCGTTCGTTGCGCAAGGTCATGCGCCAAGGGCGCTACCAGGTCAGCTTCGACCAGGACTTCGCCGGCGTCATCCGTGCCTGCGCGGCACCACGCGCCTATGCCGACGGCACCTGGATCACCGACAGCATGCAGAAGGCGTACCTGAAGCTGCACCAGCAGGGTTTTGCCCACTCCGTGGAAGTCCGCGAGCAAGGTGAGCTGGTCGGCGGCCTGTACGGGCTGGCAATGGGTCGCCTGTTCTTCGGCGAGTCGATGTTCAGCCGGGCCGACAACGCCTCCAAAGTCGGTTTTGCAACGCTGGTCGAGCACCTGAAAAACGCCGGCTTTGTCCTGATCGACTGCCAGATGCCCACCGAGCACCTGCACAGCCTCGGCGCCCGGGCAATTGCCCGCGCCACGTTCGCCGACTACCTGCGTCGCTACCTCGACCAAGCCAACTCGGCGACATGGGTTTGCTAGGCGAGTTTTTCCAGCTGGCTTACACTTAAAACAAACGTCACTCCCGAGGGGTTGATCATGACAGAGCTGGCGCGGTTGAAGTTTTATGCCACTCAACCCCATTCCTGCAGCTACCTGCCAAACGAGCAAGCCACGACGCTGTTTCTCGACCCGAGCCAGCCAATGGACGTGCATGTCTACGCAGATCTGTCGGAAATGGGCTTCCGGCGCAGCGGCGACCACCTGTACCGGCCACACTGCCAGAACTGCAATGCCTGCGTACCGGCACGCATTCCGGCTGCACGGTTTTTGCCCAACCGCCAGCAGAAGCGCATCCTCAAGCGCAACGCCGACCTGGTCGTGACCGCTGCGCGCCCGGCCTTCAACGAAGAGTACTTCGACCTGTATCGGCGCTATATCGAGCAGCGCCATGCCGATGGCGACATGTACCCACCGAGCCGCGATCAGTTCGCCACTTTCCTGGTCCGCGACCTGCCATTCTCACGGTTCTATGAATTTCGCCTGGACGGTCGCCTGCTCGCCGTGGCGGTCACCGACCTGCTGCCCAACGGCCTGTCGGCGGTCTATACCTTCTACGAACCCGATGAGGAGCGTCGCAGCCTGGGGCGCTACGCCATCCTCTGGCAGATCACCGAAGCGCTGCGCCTGAACCTGGAGGCGGTCTACCTGGGCTACTGGATCAAGAACTGCAAAAAGATGAGTTACAAGACCCAGTACCGCCCCATCGAGCTGCTGATCAATCAGCGCTGGGTGACGCTAAATTGAAATCCTTGGCTTGAACCCCATTTTTCGGGCACAATGCACGCCACTTTTTTTGCCTGGCGCAGCCGCACCGGGCCATTAACTGGATACCGAGGGCTTTACTGCATGTCGAAAGAAGACAGCTTCGAAATGGAAGGCACTGTCGTCGACACCCTGCCCAACACCATGTTCCGCGTGGAGTTGGAAAACGGGCACGTCGTTACCGCGCATATCTCCGGAAAAATGCGCAAGAACTACATTCGAATTCTGACTGGTGACAAGGTCCGCGTCGAACTGACGCCTTATGACCTGAGCAAAGGGCGCATCACCTACCGCGCCCGTTAAGCGTCATCAACGAAAACGCCCGGCATGAGCCGGGCGTTTTCGTTTGTCTCAATGAAACCATGGAGAACCCACCCGCACCATCGCCGGCAAGGCCGACTCCCGCAGGAGCCGGGCTGCCGATGACGGCTATCAGGCCATTTCAGCCGTCGTCTCGAACTCGAACACCAACTCGCCATCACGCATGTCGACGTGCACCACGCCACCATGCTCAGCCAGCTCACCAAACAGGATCTCTTCAGCCAATGGCCGTTTGATCTTGTCCTGAATCAGCCGCGCCATTGGCCGCGCCCCCATCTGCGCATCATAGCCACCTGCTGCAAGCCAGCTACGCGCCGCATCGGAAACCTCCAACAGCACGCGCTTGTCTTCGAGTTGCGCCTGCAGTTCGGTGAGGAACTTGTCGACCACACTCTTGATGGTTTCGTGGCTCAGACGACCAAACTGAATGATGGTGTCCAGGCGGTTACGGAACTCCGGCGTGAAGCTCTTCTTGATGACTTCCATCGCATCGGAGGAGTGATCCTGCTGCGTAAAGCCAATCGAGGCTCGCGCAGCCGTCTCGGCACCCGCGTTGGTGGTCATGATGACAATCACGTTGCGGAAGTCCGCCTTGCGCCCGTTGTTGTCGGTCAGCGTGCCATGGTCCATCACCTGCAGCAGCAGGTTGAAGACTTCCGGATGCGCCTTCTCGATTTCATCAAGCAGCAACACGCAGTGCGGCTGCTTGGTGATTGCCTCGGTCAGCAAACCACCCTGATCGAAACCGACGTAACCGGGTGGCGCACCAATCAGGCGCGACACGGTATGCCGCTCCATGTACTCGGACATGTCAAAGCGCACCAGCTCGACACCCAGCGCCTTGGCCAGTTGTCGCGCCGCCTCGGTCTTGCCCACACCTGTAGGGCCGGCAAAGAGGAACGAGCCGACCGGCTTGTCCGGCGACTTCAGGCCAGCCCGCGACAGCTTGATTGCGGTGGCCAGCGAATCGATGGCAGCGTCCTGACCGAACACAGTCAGCTTCAGGTCACGCTCCAGGTTACGCAGCAGTTCCTTGTCAGAGCTGGTGACGTGTTTTGGTGGTATCCGCGCGATCTTGGCAACAATATCCTCGACCTGAGGTACATCGATACGCTTGACTCGCGACTCTACCGGCTGCAGACGCTGGTAGGCGCCCGCCTCGTCAATGACGTCGATGGCCTTGTCAGGCATATGCCGGTCATTGATGTAGCGCGCTGCCAGCTCGGCAGCGGCACGCAGGGCCTCATCGCTGTACTCGATGTTGTGATGCGACTCGAAACGCCCCTTGAGCCCACGCAGGATACCAACGGTATCTTCCACCGATGGCTCACTGACATCGACCTTCTGGAAGCGCCGCGCCAAGGCACGGTCTTTCTCGAAGATGCCACGAAACTCCTGGAACGTGGTCGAGCCAATGCAGCGGATATCACCCGAGGACAGCAAGGGCTTGAGCAGATTGGACGCATCCATCACGCCGCCCGATGCCGCACCGGCACCGATAATGGTGTGGATCTCGTCGATGAACAGAATCGCCTGCGGCCGTTTACGCAGCTCATTGAGCAACGCCTTGAAGCGCTTCTCGAAATCACCACGGTACTTGGTACCGGCCAACAGCGCACCCAGGTCCAGCGAGTAGACCACGCTGTGCGACAGCAGATCCGGCACCTGGCCATCAACGATACGCTTGGCCAGGCCTTCGGCAATGGCCGTCTTGCCCACACCCGCCTCACCGACCAGCAGCGGATTGTTCTTGCGCCGACGGGCAAGGATTTGTGCCACACGCTCAACCTCGGCCTCACGCCCTACCAATGGGTCGATACGACCCTGGCGTGCCTGCTCGTTGAGGTTGCTGGCATAGGCGTCCAGCGGGTTGCTCGAGGAAGAGGTTTCGCCCCCCTCCTCATCCTGCATGTCCTGATCGTTTTCGGAATGCTCGCCGTGCCCTGGCACCTTGGAGATGCCATGGGCGATGTAGTTGACCACATCGATACGGGCCACACTTTGCTGCTTCAGCAGAAACACCGCCTGGCTTTCCTGCTCGCTAAAGATCGCCACCAGCACATTGGCACCGGTCACTTCACGCTTGCCCGAGCTCTGTACATGGAATACTGCACGCTGCAACACGCGCTGGAAGCCCAGGGTTGGCTGGGTTTCGCGATCCTCATCGTGCACCGGGATCAATGGCGTGGTGGAGTCGATGAACTCCTGCAGGTCGTGTTTGAGTTTATCGAGGTTCGCACCACAGGCCCGCAGAACGGTGGCGGCTGCCTCATTATCCAATAGTGCCAGCAGAAGGTGCTCGACGGTCATGAACTCATGACGCTTCGAACGGGCCTCCTTGAAGGCCAGATTGAGGGTGACTTCGAGCTCGCGGTTTAACATAGCTTCACCTCATACCCAAGTGGTCGGCGATTAACCGTCCTTCTCGATTTCACAGAGTAGCGGATGCTGGCTTTCCCTGGCGTATTGGTTGACCTGCATGGCCTTGGTTTCGGCGATGTCACGGGTAAACAATCCGCACACTGCCCGTCCTTCTGTATGGACGGCCAGCATGACCTTGGTCGCCAACTCGCGGTTCAGGTTAAAGAACATTTCGAGCACTTCGACGACAAAATCCATCGGGGTGTAGTCATCATTGAACAAAACCACCTTGTACATCGGCGGTGCCTGCAGCGCTGGCTTGGCTTCCTGCACCGCCAGCCCGGACCCATCGTCCTCATGCGATTGCGGGTGATCCTGATTGAATGTTAGTCGAATCTGGCTATGTGCATGCATGGAAAGAATTTCATCATTTCGACACGTTAAGGTTGTGAGTTGACCGCCGGGTCGACGCCTGGACGACCGTCGCATCGCCTTGACTATCAGCAAAACGGTGTTACAACCAATAAGAACCCACCGTGGTCAACAAGGTCCGCGCAGTCAACCAGAGTTCGCAGGTTAATCAGCGGATTGAGTGGATGATACTCCAGTGATGGAGTCCTTTGCAGAGGGATATGAGGATGGCAAGCGGTAAAGTCAAGTGGTTCAACAATGCCAAGGGCTACGGCTTCATCAACGAGGAGGGCAAGACCGAAGACCTGTTCGCCCACTACTCGGCCATTGAGATGGACGGCTACAAGACGCTGAAAGCCGGACAAACCGTTGCCTTCGACATCATCCAGGGCCCCAAGGGCTTGCACGCCGTGAAAATCAGGGCAGCCGCAAAGACGGAAACCGCAGCCCCCACCCCCGCCTCGACCACCACACTCGCCTGACACACCTTGTTTTTGAATCGCCCATAAAAAACCGGCCAATCCGCGAAGACTGGCCGGTTTTTTTGTACCGCCCTTACATGTGCTTGATCAGTGCTTCACCGAAACCGGAACTCGACACCAGCGTAGCGCCGTCCATCAGGCGCTCGAAGTCGTAGGTCACCGTCTTGGCAGCAATAGCACCGTTGGTGCCCTTGATGATCAGGTCAGCCGCCTCGGTCCAGCCCAGGTGACGGAGCATCATTTCAGCGGAGAGGATCACCGAACCCGGGTTGACCTGGTTCTTGCCGGCGTATTTCGGCGCAGTACCGTGAGTAGCTTCGAACATGGCCACGGTGTCGGACAGGTTGGCGCCCGGCGCAATACCGATACCGCCCACCTCGGCCGCCAGCGCGTCGGACAGGTAGTCACCGTTGAGGTTGAGGGTGGCGATGACATCGTACTCGGCTGGACGCAGCAGGATCTGCTGGAGCATGGCGTCGGCAATGGCATCCTTGACCACGACCTTGCGGCCGGTTTTCGGGTTTGTGAACTGCATCCACGGGCCACCATCGAGCAGTTCGGCGCCAAACTCGTTCTTGGCGACTTCGTAGCCCCAGTCCTTGAAGGCACCTTCGGTGAACTTCATGATGTTGCCCTTGTGCACCAGGGTCAGCGACTCGCGGTCGTTATCCACGACGTACTGCAGGGCCTTGCGCACCAGGCGCTGGGTGCCTTGTTTGGAAACCGGCTTGATACCAATACCGCAATCCTGGTCGAAACGGATCTTGGTAACGCCCATTTCTTCCTTCAGGAACTTGATGACCTTGTTCGCCTCAGGCGAACCCGCCTTCCACTCGATACCGGCATAGATGTCTTCGGAGTTCTCACGGAAGATCACCATATCGACATCGCCGGGCTTCTTGACCGGGCTTGGAACACCTTCGAACCACACCACCGGACGCAGACAAACATACAGGTCCAGCTGCTGACGCAGGGCCACGTTCAGGGAACGGATACCACCACCGACCGGAGTGGTCAGCGGGCCCTTGATGGAGACGACGTAATCCCTGACCGCATCCAGGGTTTCCTGAGGCAGCCAGGTATCCTGGTCATACACCTGGGTAGCTTTCTCGCCGGCATAGACTTCCATCCAGGAGATCTTGCGCTTGCCACCATAGGCTTTCTCTACGGCAGCATCGACAACCTTGATCATGACCGGGCTGACGTCGACGCCAATGCCGTCACCTTCAATGAACGGGATGATCGGGTTGTCTGGAACATTGAGAGAATGGTCTGCGTTGACGGTGATTTTGTCGCCGACTGCCGGAACCTTGATTTTCTGGTATCCCATGCTGCACTCCGTTTTTTTGGTGTGGTTCGTCATCATGCATTACCCAGAGCCTAACCCAGTTGACGGATAACGGAAACCTCGTACACCAATCCGTCACAAAGCGCCAAAATCTCTACATCTTTCGTCTATAAGTGACCAACCGACCACTACGTCTTGGTGATTAAGACCAAGGGTTTGGTATACTCCGCCGGTGACCAAAGGGTCACTGGGGGTAACCGGCCTGAAATGAGACCCGCGCCCCGACAAGACTGAGCTGTTACCGCAGCCCAGCCGTTTGACACTCGACTGATGCATCACCATCAACGCCCAGAACCCTCGACCTTCTGCTTATGGATGTGTCCAGGCGAAGCGCATTACCCTGCGCACCTCGAGATTCTGTGCACGCTCAGCAAAACAGAGAGTTAACCCGAATATGCCCACCCGATCCAAGATCATCTACACCTTCACCGACGAAGCCCCCGCCCTCGCCACCTACTCACTGCTGCCCATCGTCGAAGCCTTCACTGCTACCGCCGACATCGCGGTAGAAACCCGGGACATCTCTCTCGCCGGCCGCATCCTTTCTGCCTTCCCTGAACAGCTCGGCGCCGACAAGCAAGTGGCCGACCACCTGGCAGAACTGGGCAAACTGGCAACCACGCCAGAAGCCAACATCATCAAGTTGCCGAACATCAGCGCCTCGGTTCCACAACTGAAAGCCGCGATCAAGGAACTGCAAGCCAAAGGTTTCAACATTCCGGACTACCCGGAAACCCCGGCCACTGACGCCGAGAAAGAAACCCGTGCACGCTACGACCGCATCAAGGGCAGCGCCGTAAACCCGGTACTGCGCGAAGGCAACTCCGACCGCCGCGCACCGCTGTCGGTCAAGAACTATGCCCGCAAGCACCCGCACAAAATGGGCGCTTGGGCTGCAGACTCCAAGTCCCACGTTGCCCACATGAGCAACGGCGACTTCTACGGCAGCGAAAAAGCCGCACTGATCGAAGCCGATGACAGCCTGCGCATCGAACTGCTGGACAAGAACGGCAACACCACCGTTCTGAAAGAGAAAACCTCGGTCAAGGCCGGCGAAATCATCGACTGCTCGGTCATGAGCCGCAAGGCACTGCGCAGCTTCATCGCCGCTGAAATCGAAGACGCCAAGGCCAAGGGCGTACTGCTGTCGGTTCACCTGAAGGCGACCATGATGAAGGTCTCCGACCCGATCATGTTCGGCCAGATCGTTGCCGAGTACTATCAGGACGCGCTGAACAAGCACGCTGACGTACTGGAACAGATCGGCTTCAACCTGAACAACGGTATCGGCGACCTGTACGCCCGCATCAAGGCCCTGCCTGCTGACAAGCAAGCCGAGATCGAAGCCGACATCCAGGCCGTCTACGCCGTTCGCCCGGCGCTGGCCATGGTCAACTCCGACAAGGGCATCACCAACCTGCACGTGCCAAGCGACGTGATCGTCGACGCTTCGATGCCGGCCATGATCCGTGACTCGGGCAAGATGTGGAACGCCGAAGGCCAGCTGCAAGACACCAAGGCCGTCATCCCGGATCGTTGCTACGCCACCATCTACCAGGCCGTTATCGAAGACTGCAAGAAACACGGCGCCTTCGACCCAACGACCATGGGCAGCGTACCGAACGTTGGCCTGATGGCACAGAAAGCCGAAGAGTATGGCTCTCACGACAAGACCTTCCAGCTCGCTGCCGACGGTGTTGTTCGCGTTGTAGACAGCAAAGGCAACCTGGTGCTGCAGCAGGACGTCGAAGCTGGCGATATCTTCCGCATGTGCCAAGCCAAAGACGCCCCGATCCAGGACTGGGTCAAACTGGCCGTCAACCGTGCTCGCGCCAGCAACACCCCAGCCATTTTCTGGCTCGACCCACAACGCGCCCATGACGGCGTGATGATCGAGAAAGTCCAGACGTACCTGAAAGACCACGACACCACCGGCCTGGACATTCGTGTCCTGTCGCCAGTCGAGGCCATGAAGGTATCCCTGGAGCGTATCCGTGCAGGCAAGGACACCATCTCGGTGACCGGCAACGTACTGCGCGACTACCTGACCGACCTGTTCCCGATCATGGAGCTGGGCACCAGCGCCAAGATGCTGTCGATCGTTCCGCTGATGAACAACGGCGGCCTGTTCGAAACCGGCGCCGGCGGTTCGGCACCGAAGCACGTACAGCAACTGGTCGAAGAGAACTTCCTGCGCTGGGACTCGCTGGGTGAATTTCTGGCCCTGGCCGCTTCTCTGGAACACCTGAGCAACGCCTACGCCAACCCGAAAGCCAAGGTCCTGGCCAACACCCTGGACCAGGCAACCGGCAAGTTCCTGGACGACAACAAGTCGCCAGCGCGCAAGGTTGGTGGCATCGACAACCGCGGCAGCCACTTCTACCTGACCCTGTTCTGGGCACAGGCACTGGCTGCACAAAATGACGACGCCGCACTGCAAGCGCGCTTTGCCCCACTGGCCAAGGTACTGACCGAGAACGAAGCGACCATCGTCGCCGAGCTCAACGCTGTCCAGGGCAAGCCAGCCGAAATCGGTGGTTACTACTACCCTGATGCCGA
This sequence comes from Pseudomonas sp. AL 58, assembly GCF_036348395.1. NCBI lineage: Bacteria > Pseudomonadati > Pseudomonadota > Gammaproteobacteria > Pseudomonadales > Pseudomonadaceae > Pseudomonas > Pseudomonas sp. AL 58. Next base: position 66,918 of record NZ_JAZBQR010000020.1, on the reverse strand, counting down.
GCTGACCAGCAAAGTGATGCGCCCAAGCCAAACCTTCAACAGCGCGATTTCTGCCCTGTAAGGTTCGCTTGATGTAACACCAGAAACCCCGGCCACGCACCGGGGTTTCTGCTTTTCTGCAGAGGCGTGGCACCCGCGTCGCCGAGAACACCGGCCATGCGATCCACCTGCACAACACAGGACCTTGCACATGACCTGGCAACCCCACATCACCGTCGCCACCATTGTCGAAGACCAGGGCCGTTTCCTGCTGGTCGAAGAGTTCAAAGCCGGCAAGCACGTATTCAACCAGCCGGCCGGCCACCTGGAGGCCAATGAGTCGCTGGCCGAGGCCGCCCTGCGCGAAACGCTCGAGGAGACCGCCTGGGACGTAGAACTGACCGGCGTGGTCGGCATCTACCTCTACACCGCCCCCAGCAACGGCGTGACCTACCAGCGCGTCTGCTTTGCCGCCAAACCGCTACGGCACAATGCCGACCGCGCACTGGACAGCGACATCGTCCGCGCCGTGTGGCTGACCCGCGAGGAACTGCTCGCCGACCCCGAGCGCTGGCGCAGCGAACTGGTACCTCGTTGCATTGACGACTTCCTCGCCGGCCCCCTGCACAGCCTGGCGGTGATCCGCGATTGAGCATGGTTTTCGCCTTGCCGCGCACAGCCTGTTAGAATCTTGTCCTTTTACCCGGATACGCAGCGATTCCTATGTCCACTCCAGCTCTCAAAGAACCCGAAAAGACGCGCGTGATCGTCGGCATGTCCGGCGGCGTGGACTCTTCCGTTTCCGCCCTTCTGCTGATGGAGCAGGGTTATCAGGTCGAAGGCCTGTTCATGAAGAACTGGGAAGAGGACGACGGTACCGAGTACTGCACCGCCCGCGAAGACCTGGCCGACGCACAAGCCGTGTGCGACCGCATCGGCATCAAACTGCACACCGCCAACTTCGCCGCCGAATACTGGGACAACGTGTTTGAGCACTTCCTGGCGGAATACAAGGCCGGACGCACGCCAAACCCGGACATCCTCTGCAACCGCGAAATCAAGTTCAAGGCGTTCCTCGACTACGCCCTGATGCTCGGTGCCGACCTGATCGCCACCGGCCACTACGTGCGCCGCCGCGACATTGACGGCCGCACCGAACTGCTCAAAGGCCTGGACCCGAACAAGGACCAGAGCTACTTCCTCCACGCCGTCGGCGGCGAGCAGATTGCCCGCACCCTGTTCCCGGTCGGCGAACTGGAAAAACCGGAAGTACGCGCCATCGCCGAAAAACATGGCCTGGCTACCGCAAAGAAAAAAGACTCCACCGGCATCTGCTTTATCGGCGAACGTCGCTTCAGCGATTTCCTCAAGCAGTACCTGCCCGCTCAGCCTGGCGAAATCCAGACCACTGAAGGCGACGTCATCGGCCGCCACCACGGCCTGATGTACCACACCATCGGGCAACGCCAGGGGCTGGGTATCGGCGGCCTGAAAGACGCAGGCGACGAGCCGTGGTACGTGCTGGAGAAAGACCTCGCCCGCAACGTGCTGGTAGTTGGCCAGGGCAACGAACACCCATGGCTGTTCTCCCGCGCCCTGCTCGCCTCGGAGATCTTCTGGGTGAACCCGATCGACCTGTCCAGCCCACGCCGCCTGACCGCGAAAGTGCGCTACCGCCAGAGCGACCAGGCCTGCACACTGGAACGCACCAACGACGGCTATCGGGCAGTATTTGAAGAACCTCAACGGGCGGTAACGCCCGGCCAGTCGGTGGTCTTCTATGATGGTGAAATCTGCTTGGGCGGCGGCGTGATCGAAGTAGCCGAGCCTTGGAGCCAGCGTTGATGAATACCACGCAAGAACAGCTGGTTGCACTGGGCGGCGTCTTTCAGGCTGCCGTACTGGTCGATCGAATTGCCCGTACCGGCCAGGTCAGCGAAGCCAACCTGAGCTGCATGCTCGGCAGCCTGTTGGTGCGCGACCCCAAGGACACCCTGGAAGTGTTCGGCGGCGATGACCTCAACCTGCGAGACGGCTACCGCGCCCTGGTCAGCGCCCTGGAGCGCGACCCCGCCAGCCTGCAGCGTGAACCACTGCGCTACGCGCTGTCGATGCTGGGCCTTGAGCGCCAACTGGCCAAACGTGGCGATATGCTTGAAGTCATCGGCAACCGCCTGCCACAAATCCAGTCCCAGGCCGATCATTTCGGCCTCGCGCACGAGAACGTCATAGCCTCCAGTGGCGCCCTGTATCAGGACACCCTGAGCACCCTGCGCCAACGCATTCAGGTACACGGTGACATGCGTCACCTGCAACAACCCAACAACGCCTCGAAGATCCGCGCCCTGCTGCTCGCCGGCATCCGCGCGGCGCGCCTCTGGCGCCAGCTTGGCGGCCATCGCTGGCAACTGGTGTTCAGCCGGCGCAAACTGCTCAAAGAGCTCTACCCGATGATGCGCGGCTAAACACCGCACAGGAGCCAGCATTGCTGGCGATTCAAGCAACGCGAAACAGCGGATGGCTCGACCACACCATCGCTGGCAACGCCGGCTCCTGCAGACACCAAGCGCTTTACCTTTTGTCAGACCCCCGACCCGGGTGCATTTTTCATGTATGATATGCGCCCTTTTCGTTGCCCGACTGTCCGAGAACACCCCATGCAGCTCTCCTCGCTCACTGCGGTTTCCCCTGTTGACGGCCGCTACGCCGGCAAAACCCAGGCCCTGCGCCCTATTTTCAGCGAATACGGCCTGATCCGTTTCCGCGCCCTGGTTGAAGTTCGCTGGCTCCAGCGCCTGGCCGCTCACCCGCAAATCAGCGAAGTTCCGGCCTTCTCCGCCGAAGCCAACGCCCTGCTCAACGGCCTGGCCGATGAGTTCGCCCTCGAGCACGCCGAACGCGTGAAAGAGATCGAGCGCACCACCAACCACGACGTCAAAGCCATCGAATACCTGCTCAAGGAGCAGGCAGCCAAGCTGCCAGAGCTGGCCAAGGTCAGTGAATTCATTCACTTCGCCTGCACTAGCGAGGACATCAACAACCTGTCCCACGGCCTGATGCTGCGCGCCGGCCGTGATGACGTACTGCTGCCACTGATGCGCCAGATCGCCAACGCCATCCGTGAACTGGCCCACCGTTTCGCCGACGTACCAATGCTGTCGCGCACCCACGGTCAACCGGCTTCGCCGACCACCCTGGGCAAGGAACTGGCCAACGTCGTCTACCGCCTCGAGCGCCAGATCGCACAGGTTGCCGCTGTCCCACTGCTGGGCAAGATCAACGGCGCCGTGGGCAACTACAACGCCCACCTGTCGGCTTACCCGCAAATCGACTGGGAAGCCAATGCCCGCGCCTTCATCGAAGACGAACTGGGCCTGGTGTTCAACCCGTACACCACCCAGATCGAACCGCACGACTACATTGCCGAGCTGTTCGACGCGATTGCCCGCTTCAACACCATCCTGATCGACTTCGATCGCGATATCTGGGGCTACATCTCGCTGGGCTACTTCAAGCAGCGCACCATCGCGGGTGAAATCGGTTCTTCGACCATGCCGCACAAGGTCAACCCGATCGACTTCGAAAACTCCGAAGGCAACCTCGGTATCGCCAACGCACTGTTCCAGCACCTGGCCAGCAAGTTGCCGATCTCCCGCTGGCAGCGCGACCTGACCGACTCCACCGTGCTGCGCAACCTGGGCGTTGGTTTCGCCCACAGCGTGATCGCCTACGAGGCCAGCCTGAAGGGCATCAGCAAGCTGGAAATCAACACCCAGCGCATCGCCGACGACCTGGACGCCTGCTGGGAAGTATTGGCCGAGCCAATCCAGACCGTAATGCGTCGCTACAACATCGAAAACCCTTACGAGAAGCTCAAGGAGCTGACTCGCGGCAAGGGCATCAGCCCGGAAGCACTCCTGACCTTCATCGACGGTCTGGACATGCCTGCCGAAGCGCGCGAAGAACTGAAGAAGCTGACTCCAGCGTCCTACATCGGTAACGCTGCAGCTCAAGCCAAACGCGTCTGATTATTGCCTTGCGCGTTAACGCCCGGCCAAGCCGGGCGTTTTTATTACCGAAAGAAAATTACTTTTTTTCAATAGGTTACACATGAATCCTGATACACCACTGCAGCTTCTGGGCGGCCTCACAGCCCGCGAATTCATGCGCGACTACTGGCAGAAAAAACCCCTGCTCGTCCGCCAGGCCTTCCCGGACTTTGAAAGCCCGATCGACGCCGACGAACTGGCCGGCCTCGCCCTGGAAGAGGAAGTCGAATCGCGCCTGATCCTCGAACATGGCGAACGCCCATGGGAAATGCGTCGCGGCCCATTCGAGGAAGACGCCTTCAGCCAGCTGCCAGCGCGTGACTGGACCCTGCTGGTGCAAGCGGTCGACCAGTTCGTCCCTGAAGTGGGCGAGCTGCTGGAGCACTTCCGCTTCCTGCCAAGCTGGCGTATCGACGACGTGATGATCAGCTTCGCCGCCCCCGGTGGCAGCGTTGGTCCGCACTTCGACAACTACGACGTGTTCCTGCTGCAAGGCCAAGGCAAGCGCAACTGGAAAATCGGCCAGGTCTGCGACAGCGACAGCCCGCTGATCGAGCACAGCGACCTGCGTATCCTGGCGGACTTCGAGCAGAGCGACGAGTGGACCCTGGAACCCGGCGACATGCTCTACCTGCCGCCGCGCCTGGCCCACTACGGCATCGCCGAAGACGACTGCATGACCTACTCGGTCGGCTTCCGCGCCCCAAGCGCTGCAGAAGTGCTCACCCACTTCACCGACTTCCTCAGCCAGTTCCTGCCTGATGAAGACCGCTACAGCGACGCCGACGCCAAGCCGGTCAGCGATCCGCACCAGATCCAGCACGACGCCCTCGACCGCCTGAAAAACCTGCTCACCGAGCACATGGGCGACGAGCGCCTGCTGCTGACCTGGTTCGGCCAGTTCATGACCGAGCCACGCTACCCCGAGCTGGTCAGTGGCGAGCCGCTGAGCGAGGAAGAGCTGATCGACAGCCTCGAGCAAGGCGCCATCCTGATCCGCAATCCAAGCGCCCGTCTGGCCTGGTCCGAAGTCGACGACAACCTGCTGCTGTTCGCCAGCGGCCAGAGCCGCCTGCTGCCGGGCGACCTGCGCGAAATGCTCAAGCTGATCTGTGCCGCCGACGCATTGCATGTTGAAAACCTTGGCGAGTGGCTAAGCCATGAAGATGGCCTTACCCTGCTCTGCGAACTGATCAAGCAAGGAAGCCTGGGGTTTGCCAATGAATAAGATCACGGTACGGGTTGCCGACTGGCAGAAAGACAACGCTGACATCCGTCGCATTCGTGAAGCCGTGTTCATCGCCGAACAGGCCGTACCGCCTGAGCTGGAATGGGACACTGACGATACCAGCGCGGTGCATTTCCTGGCCTACGAAGGTGATTTTGCAATCGGTACGGCACGCCTGCTGCCCAGCGGCCATATTGGCCGGGTGTCGGTCCTCAAGGACTGGCGCGGGCTGAAGGTCGGCGATGCCCTGATGCAAGCGGTGATCGTCGAAGCCCAGAACCGCGACCTGAAGCAGCAGATGCTCAGTGCCCAGGTTCACGCCACGCCGTTCTACGAGCGCCTGGGCTTCAAAGTGGTCAGCGAGGAGTTCCTCGAAGCCGGCATCCCGCACGTCGACATGGTGCGCGAGTCCAAAGAGCTGGCTTGACGGCCAATCCCCGGCAGGGCCAACGCCTCAAGAGCGGCGGCCTTGCCGGAGATGCTTTTCCACCACACAACTCCCACATCTGCCGCAAATTTGCCATCATGTCCTCTCCACCCGCGGAGATCATGGACATGCCGCTACGCCCCCTTCTCGCCTCACTACTGCTGTCCTTCAGCCTCAGCACCCTGGCCGCCACTGAAGTGTTGCCACTGAGCCACCGGACCAGCGCCGAAATCCTCCCCGCCGCACAGTCCTTTCTCGGAAAGGACGGCAGCGTCAGCGCCTTTGAAAACAAACTCATCGTCAAAGCCGCCCCCGACAAGATCGACGAGCTTCGCACCCTCCTTGAACAGCTCGATACCGCGCCCCGGCGCCTGCTGATCAGCGTTGACAACAACGACAGCAACTTTCAGGACAATCGCGGCAACGCACGCGTCATTCGCTACGGCACAGCCAACCGCGAAGGCGGCCTGCAACAAGTTCAGGCCAGCGAAGGCGTACCGGCACTGATTCAGGTGGGCCAGAGCGTCCCGCTGACCACCACCCAGACCGACACCTATGGCCGCCTGCAAAGCCAGACGGAGTACCGCAATGTCACGCAAGGTTTCTACGTGACCGCAAGCGTCACCGGCCAGACCGTGCACCTGAACATCAGCACCAACAACGACCGGATGAGCCAGGAACGCCCCGATGTAGTGAACGTTCAAAGTACCGACACAAAAGTCACAGGAAAACTAGGGGAATGGATCACACTGGCTGGCAACAACCAGCAAAGCCAGTCGGAACGCAACACTCAGGCCTTCACTTACTCGACTCAACGCGGTGAAAACATGACGTTGCGGGTAAAAGTCGATGCATTGGACTGATCCCAGGGAAATCAAGGCCTCGACCAACGGCCTCGGAACTGACTGACGAGTCTTATTAGACCAAAGATGTAGTAACCACAAAAAAGCACTACAAAACATTTGACGGCCTCAAATCGCAGAGGCATGATGGCCCCGCTCCCGCTAATCAGAGGCCCTGGCAAGGGCCTTCGAGTCGCGCTCTAAACCTACCCAATTGAGCCGATTCGTGTCTGTACAGCCCACAAGGCGTTTGACGAGATTGCGACTGGAACGAAGTTGTCCCGAGGGACGGAAGCGCATCAAACGGTACACGGCCCATCAGGGATCGCAGCACGGCAACCACGAGCCAACCTGCAGTCACCAGAAGCGCCAACTACCTGCTCACTTCCCCCTTGAGCCTCACTCGTTCAACCGTCGCACATTTCGCCAAACACGACTGATCGCCAATGCTTCTGATCTGCGAGCAATCGGTGCTGCCCCTGTAAATGAACAGCGCAGCCGACAGAGCGAACATTTTTACCAAGACCTATGCGACGAGGTTTATTTTCATGGCACTGACACGCGAACAGCAAATTGCAGCCCTCGAAAAAGACTGGGCCGAAAACCCGCGCTGGAAAGGCGTGACCCGTACCTACACCGCTGCTGATGTTGTCCGTCTGCGTGGCTCGGTCCAGCCAGAGCACACCCTGGCCCGCATGGGTGCCGAGAAGCTGTGGAACCTGGTTACCCAAGGTGCCCATCCATCCTTCCGCCCCGAAAAAGATTTCGTCAACTGCATGGGCGCCCTGACCGGCGGCCAGGCAGTACAACAGGTCAAGGCCGGCATCCAGGCTATCTACCTGTCCGGCTGGCAAGTGGCTGCCGATAACAACTCGGCCGAGTCCATGTACCCAGACCAGTCGCTGTACCCAGTGGACTCGGTTCCAACTGTGGTCAAGCGCATCAACAACTCGTTCCGTCGTGCCGACCAGATCCAGTGGAAAGCCGGCAAGAACCCAGGCGATGACGGCTACATCGACTACTTCGCTCCGATCGTAGCGGACGCCGAAGCCGGTTTCGGTGGCGTACTGAACGCCTACGAACTGATGAAGAACATGATCGAAGCAGGCGCTGCTGGCGTTCACTTCGAGGACCAACTGGCCTCCGTGAAGAAATGCGGCCACATGGGCGGTAAAGTACTGGTTCCAACCCAGGAAGCCGTTCAGAAGCTGACCGCTGCCCGTCTGGCTGCCGACGTTGCTGGCGTACCGACCATCATTCTGGCCCGTACCGACGCTAACGCCGCCGACCTGCTGACCAGCGACTGCGACCCGTACGATCAGCCATTCGTGATCGGCGAACGCACCCAGGAAGGCTTCTACAAAGTACGCGCCGGCCTGGATCAAGCCATCGCTCGCGGCCTGGCCTACGCGCCGTACGCCGACCTGATCTGGTGTGAAACCGCCAAGCCAGACCTGGACGAAGCTCGTCGCTTCGCCGAAGCGATCAAGAAGGAATACCCGGACCAGATCCTGTCCTACAACTGCTCGCCTTCCTTCAACTGGAAGAAAAACCTGGACGACGCGACCATCGCCAAGTTCCAGCGCGAACTGTCGGCCATGGGTTACAAGCACCAGTTCATCACCCTGGCGGGTATCCACAACATGTGGCACAGCATGTTCAACCTGGCGCACGACTACGCCCGCAACGACATGACTGCCTACGTGAAGCTGCAGGAGCAGGAGTTCGCCGACGCGTCCAAAGGCTACACCTTCGTTGCTCACCAACAGGAAGTTGGCACCGGCTACTTCGACGACATGACCACCGTGATTCAGGGCGGCTCGTCTTCGGTAACCGCACTGACCGGCTCCACCGAAGAAGAGCAGTTCCACTGATCAATGATCAGTAGCTGATATTCGGGTAGCACTGAAAACCCGGGGCCTGTGATGGGGCTCCGGGTTTTTTTACACCTGCCATGAGCGAGAGCCAGCTAGACCCATCAGCGCTCCCTACAGGTTCGCCTGGGATGGCTTCGGCGGAGTGCCCATGAGTGCGCGGTGACTGCATCGCGGGCAAGCCCTGCTCCTACAGGGTGGACTGCCTCATGAGCCACCAACCAACGCACCGAAGCATTGATCCAAGGCGGCACAACCCAGGAAAAAAGCTGCTAAATAGGTAAACGCAAAAAATTATGGACACTGCACTATGAGCAGGAACTTCCAGGCAACAGAAGGCGCTAATAAACAGTCGCGCCAAATGATATCAATTATCATTAACAATCTTGTCGTTCATTACACCAAGCAAGAAACATAATTAACAAAAGGTGAGGCAATGCCCAGCCTATGCGGCCTGCAGCGTGTTACGAAAGATTTTTGTTCTTAATCTAGCGAATTAATTTGCTGCAGAAATTTTACTTGCACCCGCTTTACCCATAAAATCAGCCCGATAGATCCCGCTGCGACATATCGTCACTGCTCTACTTCTTTCAAGCTCAGAGACCCAAGCGCTCTGTTAAGGATTTTCAGCATGCCCGATTCGACAGGACTCATCGCCCACAACTGGGGCTTTGCCATTTTCCTTTTGGGTGTCGTCGGCCTGTGCGCCTTCATGCTCGGTCTGTCCAGCCTGCTCGGCAGCAAGGCCTGGGGCCGCAGCAAGAACGAACCCTTTGAATCCGGCATGCTGCCTACCGGCAGCGCACGTCTGCGCCTCTCGGCAAAATTCTATCTGGTCGCGATGCTGTTCGTGATCTTCGATATCGAAGCCCTCTTTCTCTTTGCATGGTCTGTGTCTGTTCGCGAAAGCGGCTGGACCGGATTCGTCGAAGCACTCGTTTTCATAGCAATTCTGTTGGCAGGTCTTGTCTACCTTTGGCGAGTAGGGGCGCTCGATTGGGCTCCCGTAGGTCGTCGCAAGCGGCAAGCGAAGCTGAAACAATGAGGCTTTGGCAATGCAATACAATCTCACCAGAATCGATCCGGATGCGCCTAACGAGCAGTACCCCATCGGAGAACGGGAAACCGTCTCCGATTCGCTGCTAGAGGACCAGGTCCACAAGAACATCTTCATGGGCAAACTTGAAGATGTGCTCAGTGGCGCGGTGAACTGGGGGCGTAAAAACTCCCTGTGGCCTTATAACTTCGGCCTCTCCTGCTGCTACGTGGAAATGACCACGGCCTTCACGGCGCCCCACGACATCGCCCGCTTCGGCGCCGAAGTCATCCGGGCATCACCGCGTCAGGCCGACTTCATGGTCGTCGCTGGCACCTGCTTCATCAAAATGGCGCCGATCATTCAGCGCCTGTACGAGCAGATGCTCGAACCCAAGTGGGTCATCTCCATGGGTTCGTGCGCGAACTCTGGCGGCATGTACGACATTTACTCGGTCGTTCAGGGGGTCGACAAGTTCCTCCCCGTGGATGTCTACGTGCCTGGCTGCCCGCCTCGCCCTGAAGCATTCCTGCAAGGCCTGATGTTGCTGCAGGAGTCGATTGGCCAGGAGCGTCGCCCTCTTTCCTGGGTTGTCGGTGATCAAGGCGTATACCGCGCCGAGATGCCGTCACAGAAAGAGCAGCGTCGTGAACAGCGCATCCAGGTCACCAACCTGCGCAGCCCCGACGAAGTCTGATCCAGCGACCTGCTGCCTGCTCTGCGGAACAGGCGGCCTGGCTTCATTCTCTACGTTGACCGAAAGCGACCGAGACCATGACAGCGGACACCGCTATTTACATCCCGCCTTACAAGGCTGACGACCAGGATGTGGTCGTCGAACTGAACAATCGTTTTGGCCCAGAGGCGTTCACCGCCCAGGAAACCCGCACCGGCATGCCTGTGCTGTGGGTGACCCGCGCCAAGCTGATCGAAGTACTGACGTTCCTGCGCAACCTGCCCAAACCGTATGTCATGCTCTATGACCTGCACGGTGTGGACGAGCGTCTGCGCACCCAGCGCCGTGGCTTGCCGGGCGCCGATTTCAGTGTGTTCTACCACCTGCTCTCGATCGAACGTAATAGTGACGTAATGATCAAGGTCGCCCTGTCTGAGAGCGACCTGAGCCTGCCAACCGTCACCGGTATCTGGCCGAACGCCAACTGGTACGAGCGTGAAGTCTGGGACATGTTCGGCATCAACTTTGCCGGCCACCCGCACCTGACCCGCATCATGATGCCGCCGACCTGGGAAGGTCACCCGCTGCGCAAGGACTTCCCTGCCCGCGCCACCGAGTTCGATCCGTACAGCCTGAACCTGGCCAAGCAACAGCTCGAGGAAGAAGCCGCGCGCTTCAACCCTGAAGCCTGGGGCATGAAGCGCTCCGGTGCCAACGAGGACTACATGTTCCTCAACCTGGGCCCGAACCACCCTTCGGCTCACGGTGCCTTCCGTATCGTCCTGCAGCTGGACGGCGAAGAGATCGTCGACTGCGTTCCGGACATCGGTTACCACCACCGTGGTGCCGAGAAGATGGCCGAGCGTCAGTCCTGGCACAGTTTCATTCCTTACACCGACCGTATCGACTACCTCGGCGGTGTGATGAACAACCTGCCGTATGTACTGGCCGTCGAGAAGCTGGCCGGTATCAAGGTGCCACAGAAGGTCGACGTCATCCGCATCATGATGGCCGAGTTCTTCCGGATCACCAGCCACCTGCTGTTCCTGGGTACCTACATCCAGGACGTCGGCGCCATGACCCCGGTGTTCTTCACCTTCACCGACCGCCAGCGTGCCTACACCGTGATCGAAGCGATCACCGGCTTCCGTCTGCACCCGGCCTGGTACCGCATCGGTGGCGTCGCCCACGACCTGCCACGTGGCTGGGACCGCCTGGTCAAGGACTTCGTCGAATGGCTGCCCAAGCGCCTGGACGAGTACGAGAAAGCCGCCCTGCAGAACAGTATCCTGCGCGGCCGTACCATCGGCGTTGCCCAGTACAACACCAAGGAAGCCCTGGAGTGGGGTGTCACCGGTGCTGGCCTGCGTTCCACCGGTCTCGACTTCGACCTGCGTAAAGCCCGCCCTTACTCGGGCTACGAGAACTTCGAGTTCGAAGTGCCGCTGGCCCACAATGGCGATGCCTACGACCGTTGCATGGTCCGCGTTGAAGAGATGCGCCAGAGTATCCGCATCATCGACCAGTGCATGCGCAACATGCCGGAAGGCCCATACAAGGCGGATCACCCGCTGACCACGCCGCCACCGAAAGAGCGCACCCTGCAGCACATCGAAACCCTGATCACGCACTTCCTGCAAGTTTCGTGGGGCCCGGTCATGCCGGCCAACGAATCCTTCCAGATGATCGAAGCGACCAAGGGTATCAACAGTTACTACCTGACGAGCGATGGCGGCACCATGAGCTACCGCACCCGGATTCGTACCCCGAGCTACCCGCACCTGCAGCAGATCCCTTCGGTGATCCGCGGCAGCATGGTCGCGGACCTCATTGCGTACCTGGGCAGTATCGACTTCGTTATGGCTGACGTGGACCGCTAAGCATGAATAGCACGCTTATCCAAACCGACCGTTTCGCCCTGAGCGAAACCGAGCGCTCGGCCATCGAGCACGAGATGCATCACTACGAGGACCCGCGCGCGGCGTCCATCGAAGCCCTGAAGATCGTTCAGAAAGAACGTGGCTGGGTGCCTGACGGTGCGGTCTACGCCATCGGCGAGATCCTGGGCATTCCGGCCAGCGATGTCGAAGGCGTCGCAACCTTCTACAGCCAGATCTTCCGTCAGCCTGTCGGCCGGCACATCATCCGCGTCTGCGACAGCATGGTCTGCTACATCGGCGGCCACGAGTCGGTGGTCAGCCAGATCCAGAGCGAGCTGGGCATTGGCCTCGGCCAGACCACCCCGGACGGTCGCTTCACCCTGCTGCCGGTGTGCTGCCTGGGTAACTGCGACAAGGCCCCGGCGCTGATGATCGACGACGACACCTTCGGTGACGTACAGCCGGCTGGCGTCTCCAAACTGCTGGAGGGCTACGTATGACCCTTACCTCCTTCGGGCCTGCCAACCGCATTGCCCGCACCGCCGAAACCCACCCGCTGACCTGGCGTCTGCGCGATGACGGCCAGCCGGTGTGGCTCGACGAGTACCAGGCCAAGGACGGCTACGCTGCCGCCCGCAAGGCGTTGGGGCAAATGTCCCAGGACGACATCGTCCAGACCGTCAAGGACTCCGGCCTCAAGGGCCGTGGTGGTGCGGGCTTCCCGACCGGCGTCAAATGGGGCCTGATGCCCAAAGACGAATCCATGAACATCCGCTACCTGCTGTGCAACGCGGATGAAATGGAACCCAACACCTGGAAAGACCGCATGCTGATGGAGCAACTGCCCCATCTGCTGATCGAAGGCATGCTGATCAGCGCCCGCGCGCTGAAAGCCTACCGTGGCTACATCTTCCTGCGTGGCGAATACGTCACCGCAGCCGCGCACCTGAACCGTGCGGTCGAAGAAGCCAAGGCCGCCGGCCTGCTGGGCAAGAACATCCTCGGCAGCGGCTTCGACTTCGAGCTGTTCGTCCACACCGGTGCCGGTCGCTACATCTGCGGTGAAGAAACCGCACTGATCAACTCCCTCGAAGGTCGCCGCGCCAACCCGCGCTCCAAGCCGCCCTTCCCTGCCGCCGTTGGCGTGTGGGGCAAGCCGACCTGCGTGAACAACGTCGAGACGCTGTGCAACGTGCCGGCGATCGTCGGCAACGGCATCGACTGGTACAAATCGCTGGCCCGCGAAGGCAGCGAAGACCACGGCACCAAGCTGATGGGCTTCTCCGGCAAGGTGAAGAACCCTGGCCTGTGGGAACTGCCATTCGGCGTCAGCGCTCGCGAACTGTTCGAAGACTATGCCGGTGGCATGCGCGACGGCTTCAAGCTCAAGTGCTGGCAGCCTGGTGGTGCCGGTACCGGTTTCCTGCTGCCAGAGCACCTGGACGCACAAATGTACGCCGGTGGCATCGCCAAGGTTGGCACCCGTATGGGTACTGGCCTGGCCATGGCCGTGGACGACAGCGTCAACATGGTCTCGCTGCTGCGCAACATGGAAGAGTTCTTTGCCCGTGAATCCTGTGGTTTCTGCACCCCGTGCCGCGATGGCCTGCCATGGAGCGTCAAGCTCCTGCGCGCCCTCGAGAAAGGCCAGGGCCAGCAGGGCGACATCGAGACCCTGCTGGGTCTGGTCGGTTTCCTCGGCCCAGGCAAGACCTTCTGTGCGCACGCACCGGGAGCCGTGGAGCCATTGGGCAGCGCGATCAAATATTTCCGCCCGGAATTCGAGGCTGGCATTGCTGCGAACGCAGGCGTGCGCCCGGACCTGGCGAAGCCGATTGTCGTCGGCGCATAACGAATAGAACGCGGGTGGTCCGTGCCACCCGCTGCTTGCACAGCTCGCCCGGGTCCGCCTGTCGCGGGCTGCAAGCACACAGTTTTCCATTAGCCACGCCCGCAGACGCGGGCCAACGAAGAACTTTGAACCATGGCCACTATCCACGTAGACGGCAAAGAGCTCGAAGTCAACGGCGCAGACAACCTGTTACAGGCGTGTCTGTCGCTCGGCCTCGACATTCCTTATTTCTGCTGGCACCCGGCGCTCGGTAGCGTCGGTGCTTGCCGCCAGTGCGCGGTCAAGCAGTACACCGACGAGAACGACAAGCGTGGTCGTATCGTCATGTCCTGCATGACCCCCGCCACCGATGGCAGCTGGATCTCCATTGACGACGAAGAAGCCAAGGTGTTCCGCGCCAGCGTCGTCGAATGGCTGATGACCAACCACCCACACGACTGCCCGGTCTGTGAGGAAGGCGGTCACTGCCACCTGCAAGACATGACGGTAATGACCGGCCACAACGAGCGCCGCTACCGTTTCACCAAGCGTACCCACCAGAACCAGGAACTCGGCCCGTTCATCGCTCACGAGATGAACCGCTGCATCGCCTGCTACCGTTGCGTGCGTTACTACAAGGACTACGCAGGCGGTACTGACCTGGGCGTTTTCGGTGCCCACGACAACGTCTACTTCGGCCGCGTCGAAGACGGTGCCCTGGAGAGCGAATTCTCCGGCAACCTGACCGAGGTCTGCCCGACCGGCGTGTTCACCGACAAGACGCACTCCGAGCGCTACAACCGCAAGTGGGACATGCAGTTCGCCCCGAGCATCTGTCATGGCTGCTCCAGCGGTTGCAACATCAGCCCGGGTGAGCGTTATGGCGAACTGCGCCGTATCGAGAACCGCTTCAACGGCTCCGTTAACCAATACTTCCTGTGCGACCGTGGCCGCTTCGGCTATGGCTACGTCAACCGTGAAGACCGCCCACGCCAGCCGCTGCTCGCCAATGGCCAGAAACTGAGCCTGGACGCCGCCCTCGATCAAGCGGCCGATATGCTGCGTGGTCGCAACATCGTCGGTATCGGCTCGCCACGCGCCAGCCTGGAAAGCAACTACGGCCTGCGCGAGCTGGTCGGTGCTGAACACTTCTACTCGGGTATGGAAGCCGCTGAACTTGAACAGGTGCGTCTGGTTCTGCAGGTGCTGAACGACAGCCCGCTGCCGGTGCCAACCCTGCGCGAGATGGAAGACCACGATGCCGTGTTCGTCCTCGGTGAAGACCTGACCCAAACAGCTGCCCGCGTTGCCCTGGCCCTGCGCCAGTCGGTCAAGGGCAAGGCCGAGGCCATGGCCGACGCCATGCGTGTTCAGCCTTGGCTCGACGCTGCGGTGAAAAACATCGGCCAACACGCCATGTACCCGCTGTTCATCGCTAGCCTGGCCGAAACCAAGCTCGATGACGTCGCCGAAGAATGCGTACACGCGTCCCCGGATGACCTGGCTCGCCTCGGTTTCGCCGTCGCCCACGCCATCGACCCAAGCGCCCCTGCCGTTGAAGGCCTGGACGCCGAAGCCCTGGCCTTGGCCAAGCGCATCGCCGATGCCCTGGTCGCTGCCAACCGCCCACTGGTCGTTGCCGGTACTTCGCTGGGCTCCAAGGCCCTGATCGAAGCCGCCGCTAACATCGCCAAGGCGCTGAAGCTGCGCGAGAAGAATGGCTCCCTGAGCCTGGTCGTCCCTGAAGCCAACAGCCTCGGGCTTGCCATGCTCGGCGGTGACTCGGCCGATGCCGCGCTGGATGCCGTGATTTCCGGCAAAGCCGACGCCATCGTCGTACTGGAAAACGACCTGTACAGCCGCCTGCCAGCGGCCAAGGTCGATGCTGCGCTGGCGGCCGCCAAGGTCGTCATCGTTGCGGACCACCAGAAGACCCCAACCACTGACCGCGCCCACCTGGTGCTGCCTGCGGCTACCTTCGCGGAAGGCGACGGTACCCTGGTCAGCCTCGAAGGCCGCGCCCAGCGTTTCTTCCAGGTGTTCGATCCGACCTACATGGACGCTTCGATCCTGGTTCACGAAGGCTGGCGCTGGATGCACGCCCTGCGCTCGACCCTGCTGAACAAGCCGGTGGACTGGACCCAACTGGACCATGTCACCAGCGCCTGCGCAACAGCGGCCCCGCAACTGGCGGGCATCATCAACGCGGCACCGTCGGCGGCATTCCGTATCAAAGGCCTGAAACTGGCCCGCGAGCCGCTGCGCTACTCCGGTCGTACCGCCATGCGCGCCAACATCAGCGTACACGAGCCGCGTACTCCACAAGACCAGGACACCGCATTCGCCTTCTCCATGGAAGGTTATTCGGGTTCGGTTGAACCGCGTCAGCAAGTGCCATTTGCCTGGTCGCCGGGCTGGAACTCGCCACAAGCCTGGAACAAGTTCCAGGACGAAGTCGGTGGTCACCTGCGCGCTGGCGATCCGGGCACCCGCCTGATCGAAAGCCAAGGCGACAAGCTGAACTGGTTCGCCAACATTCCTGGCGCCTTCGCACCGGCTCGTGGTACCTGGCAAGCGGTGCCGTTCTATCACCTGTTCGGCAGTGAAGAGAACTCTTCGCGCGCAGCACCGGTGCAAGAGCGTATCCCGCAAGCCTACGTCGCCCTGGCCAAGTCCGAAGCCGACCGCCTGGGTGTCAACGACGGCGCCATGCTCAGCCTGAACGTCGCCGGCCAGACCCTGCGTCTGCCGCTGCGTATCAATGAGGAACTGGGCGCTGGCCTGGTTGCCCTGCCGAAAGGCCTGGCCGGTATCCCGCCAGCCATCTTCGGTCACACCGTCGAAGGCCTGCAGGAGGCAGCACAATGACCTGGTTCACCCCTGAAGTGATCGATGTGATCATCACCGTCGTCAAGGCCATCGTGGTCTTGCTGGCCGTGGTGGTCTGCGGCGCGCTGCTCAGCTTCGTCGAGCGGCGCCTGCTGGGCTGGTGGCAGGACCGTTACGGTCCGAACCGCGTCGGCCCATTCGGCATGTTCCAGATCGCTGCCGACATGCTGAAGATGTTCTTCAAGGAGGACTGGAACCCACCCTTCGTCGACAAGGTGATCTTCACCCTGGCGCCGGTCGTGGCCATGAGTGCTCTGCTGATTGCCTTCGCGATCATCCCGATCACCCCGACCTGGGGTGTCGCGGACCTGAACATCGGCCTGCTGTTCTTCTTCGCCATGGCCGGCCTGTCGGTCTACGCGGTACTGTTCGCCGGTTGGTCGTCGAACAACAAGTACGCACTGCTCGGCAGCCTGCGGGCTTCGGCCCAGACCGTGTCGTACGAAGTGTTCATGGGCCTGGCGCTGATGGGCATCGTGGCGCAGGTTGGCTCGTTCAACATGCGCGACATCGTCGACTACCAGGCGCAGAACCTGTGGTTCATCATTCCGCAGTTCTTTGGCTTCTGCACCTTCTTCATCGCCGGCGTTGCCGTGACTCACCGTCACCCCTTCGACCAGCCGGAAGCGGAACAGGAACTGGCCGACGGTTACCACATTGAATATGCCGGTATGAAATGGGGCATGTTCTTCGTCGGTGAGTACATCGGCATCATCCTGATCTCGGCACTGCTGGTAACGCTGTTCTTCGGTGGCTGGCACGGCCCGTTCGGCATCCTGCCGCAACTGCCGTTCCTCTGGTTTGCCCTGAAGACCGCGTTCTTCATCATGCTGTTCATCCTGCTGCGCGCCTCGATCCCGCGCCCGCGCTATGACCAGGTGATGGACTTCAGCTGGAAGTTCTGCCTGCCGCTGACCCTGATCAACCTGCTGGTGACCGCCGCGCTCGTGTTGTTGAACACGCCGGCCGGCGCGGTTCAGTGAGGATATAGAGCATGAAGTACATTTTTGACATCATCAAAGGCACCTACACCCAGCTGCGCAGCCTGGTGATGGTGTTCTCCCACGGGTTCCGCAAACGCGACACCCTGCAGTACCCGGAAGAGCCGGTCTACCTGCCACCGCGCTACCGTGGTCGCATCGTCCTGACCCGCGACCCCGATGGTGAAGAGCGCTGTGTAGCGTGCAACCTGTGTGCCGTGGCCTGCCCGGTCGGTTGCATCTCGCTGCAGAAAGCCGAAACCGACGACGGTCGCTGGTACCCCGAGTTCTTCCGCATCAACTTCTCGCGCTGCATTTTCTGCGGCCTCTGCGAGGAAGCCTGCCCGACCACCGCGATCCAGCTGACGCCGGATTTCGAAATGGCCGAGTTCAAACGTCAGGACCTGGTGTACGAGAAAGAAGATCTGCTGATCTCCGGCCCCGGCAAGAACCCTGATTACAACTTCTACCGTGTTGCAGGTATGGCGGTTGCCGGCAAGCCGAAAGGCGCTGCGCAGAACGAAGCCGAGCCGATCAACGTGAAGAGCTTGCTCCCTTAAGGAAGAAAGATGGAATTCGCTTTCTATTTCGCATCCGGTGTCGCTGTGGTGTCCACCCTTCGGGTGATCACCAACACCAACCCGGTACACGCCCTGCTCTACCTGATCATTTCGCTGATCTCCGTGGCGATGACCTTCTTCGCCCTCGGCGCGCCGTTTGCCGGCGTACTGGAAGTGATCGCCTACGCTGGCGCCATCATGGTGCTGTTCGTCTTCGTGGTGATGATGCTCAACCTGGGGCCGGCTTCGGTTCGCCAGGAGCGCGACTGGCTCAAGCCCGGTATCTGGGCGGGGCCGGTGTTCCTCGGCGCACTGCTGCTGCTGGAACTGCTCTATGTGCTGTTCGGCAATCAAAGTGGTGTTGGCATCGGCCACACCACTGTCGATGCCAAGGCCGTCGGCATCAGCCTGTTCGGCCCTTACCTGCTGGTGGTGGAACTGGCCTCGATGCTGCTGCTCGCTGCAGCGGTAACGGCATTCCACCTCGGCCGCAACGAGGCGAAGGAGTAACGACATGCCTGCAATTCCTCTCGAACATGGCCTGGCCGTCGCCGGCATCCTGTTCTGCCTCGGTCTGGTCGGGCTGATGGTGCGCCGCAACATTCTTTTCGTGCTGATGAGCCTGGAAATCATGATGAACGCCTCGGCACTGGCGTTCATTGTCGCGGGCAGCCGTTGGGCGCAGCCGGATGGACAGATCATGTTCATCCTGGTGATCAGCCTGGCAGCGGCCGAGGCCAGTATTGGCCTGGCGATCCTGTTGCAGCTGTATCGCCGCTTCCACACTCTCGATATCGATGCAGCCAGTGAGATGCGCGGATGAACCTTCTCTTTCTGACTTTCGTATTTCCCCTGATCGGCTTCCTGCTGCTGTCGTTCTCGCGCGGACGGTTCTCGGAGAACCTCTCGGCGCTGATCGGCGTCGGCTCGGTAGGCCTCTCGGCCATCGTCGCGGCCTACGTGATCTGGCAGTTCAACGTTGCACCGCCTGCAGGCGGTGCGTACAGCCAGCTGCTGTGGCAGTGGATGTCGGTAGACGGCTTCGCACCCAACTTCACCCTGTACCTGGATGGCCTGTCGGTCACCATGCTGGGTGTGGTGGTCGGCGTCGGCTTCCTGATCCACCTGTTCGCCTCCTGGTACATGCGCGGTGAAGCGGGCTACTCGCGCTTCTTCGCCTACACCAACCTGTTCATTGCCAGCATGTTGTTCCTGATCCTGGGCGACAACCTGCTGTTCATCTACTTCGGTTGGGAAGGCGTGGGCCTGTGCTCCTACCTGTTGATCGGTTTCTACTACAGCAACCGCAACAACGGTAACGCCGCACTCAAAGCCTTCATCGTGACCCGTATCGGCGACGTGTTCATGGCCATCGGCCTGTTCATCCTGTTCCAGCAACTGGGTACCCTGAACGTCCAGGAACTGCTGGTACGCGCACCGGAGCACTTCAAGGCCGGTGACTTCTGGATCGTCATGGCCACCCTGATGCTGCTGGGCGGCGCGGTCGGTAAATCCGCCCAACTGCCACTGCAGACCTGGCTGGCTGACGCGATGGCGGGCCCAACCCCGGTTTCGGCACTGATTCACGCCGCGACCATGGTGACCGCCGGTGTCTACCTGATCGCCCGTACCCACGGCCTGTTCGCCCTTGCGCCGGACGTGCTGCACCTGGTCGGCGTGGTCGGCGGTGTCACCCTGGTACTGGCTGGCTTCGCCGCGCTGGTTCAAACCGACATCAAGCGTATCCTCGCCTACTCGACCATGAGCCAGATCGGCTACATGTTCCTGGCCCTGGGCGTTGGCGCCTGGGAAGGCGCGATCTTCCACCTGATGACCCACGCCTTCTTCAAGGCCCTGCTGTTCCTTGCCTCCGGTGCGGTCATCGTTGCCTGCCACCACGAGCAGAACATCTTCAAGATGGGTGGCCTGTGGAAGAAGCTGCCGCTGGCCTACGCCAGCTTCATCGTCGGTGGTGCCGCCCTGGCTGCCCTGCCGCTGCTGACCGCCGGTTTCTACTCCAAGGACGAAATCCTCTGGGAAGCCTTCGCCAGTGGTAACAACGGTCTGCTGTACGCCGGCCTGGTCGGTGCCTTCATGACCTCGCTGTACACCTTCCGCCTGATCTTCATCGCCTTCCACGGCGAAGCCAAGACCGAAGCCCATGCTGGCCACGGTATTTCCCACTGGCTGCCGCTGGGCGTGCTGATCGTACTGTCCACCTTCGTCGGTGCCTGGATTCATCCACCACTGGCCGGTGTACTGCCGCAGAGCGCCGGCCATGCCGGTGGCGAAGCCAAGCACAGCCTGGAAATCGCCTCGGGCGCCATTGCCATCGCCGGTATCCTGCTGGCAGCCGTGCTGTTCCTGGGCAAACGTCGCCTGGTAACAGCCATCGCCAACAGCGGCATCGGTCGCGTGTTGTCGGCCTGGTGGTTCGCTGCCTGGGGCTTCGACTGGATCTACGACAAGCTGTTCGTCAAACCTTACCTGCTGATCAGCCATGTGCTGCGCAAGGACCCGGTTGACCGCAGCATTGGTCTGGTGCCGCGTCTGGCACGTGGTGGCCACGCTGCCATGAGCCGTACCGAAACCGGTCAGCTGCGCTGGTACACCGCCTCGATCGCCGCAGGTGCCGTGATTGTTCTCGGCGCTGTGTTGTTGGCTGCGGTCTGATATGAACCTTGCGACTTTGCGAAAGGAATTGAGCCCGTCATGATTTTGCCTTGGCTGATCCTGATCCCCTTCATCGGCGGCCTGCTGTGCTGGCTGGGTGAGCGCTTCGGCGCCACCCTGCCACGCTGGATTGCGCTGCTGACCATGTCCCTGTTGCTCGGTATCGGCCTCTGGCTGTGGGCACACGGTGACTACACCCTCGCCCCGGCACCGGGTACCGAGCCTGCCTGGACTGTCGAATACAAAGTGCTCTGGATCGAGCGCTTCGGCATCAGCCTGCACCTGGGCCTGGACGGCCTGTCGCTGCTGATGATCTTGCTCACCGGCCTGCTCGGTGTGCTTTCGGTCCTCTGCTCGTGGAAAGAGATCCAGCGCCACGTCGGCTTCTTCCACCTCAACCTGATGTGGATCCTGGGCGGCGTGGTCGGGGTGTTCCTGGCCCTGGACCTGTTCCTGTTCTTCTTCTTCTGGGAAATGATGCTGGTGCCGATGTATTTCCTCATCGCGCTCTGGGGTCACAGCTCGGCAGACGGCAAGAAGACCCGGATCTACGCAGCAACCAAGTTCTTCATCTACACCCAGGCCAGCGGTCTGATCATGTTGGTGGCGATCCTGGGCCTGGTACTGGTGAACTACAACACCACCGGCGTACTGACCTTCGACTACAGCACGCTGCTCAAGGCCGAACTGCCAGCCGGTACCGAGTACCTGCTGATGCTGGGCTTCTTCATCGCCTTCGCGGTGAAACTGCCGGTTGTACCGTTCCACTCCTGGTTGCCTGATGCTCACGCCCAGGCACCTACCGCAGGTTCCGTGGACCTGGCGGGTATTTTGCTGAAAACCGCTGCCTACGGTCTGCTGCGTTTCGCCCTGCCGCTGTTCCCGAATGCCTCGGCGGAATTCGCGCCAATCGCCATGACCCTCGGTCTGATCGGGATTTTCTACGGTGCATTCCTGGCCTTCGCCCAAACCGATATCAAGCGCCTGATCGCGTTCTCCAGCGTCTCGCACATGGGCTTCGTGCTGATCGGTATCTACTCCGGTAGCCAGCAAGCGCTGCAAGGTGCTGTGATCCAGATGCTCGCACACGGTCTGTCGGCTGCGGCACTCTTTATCCTGAGTGGCCAACTGTACGAACGCCTGCACACCCGTGACATGCGTCAGATGGGCGGCCTGTGGCACCGTATCGCTTACCTGCCAGCCATCAGCCTGTTCTTCGCCGCCGCGTCGCTGGGCCTGCCAGGTACCGGTAACTTCGTTGGTGAATTCCTGATCCTGATCGGCAGCTTCGTCAGCTCGCCATGGGTGACTGTGATCGCTACCAGCGGCCTGGTCTTCGGTTCGGTCTACTCGCTGATCATGATCCACCGTGCCTACTTCGGTCCGGCGAAATCCGATGAAGTCCTGGCTGGTATGGACACTCGCGAAATGATCATGGTGCTGGGCCTTGCTGGCCTGCTGATCCTGCTGGGCGTTTACCCGCAGCCGTTCCTCGACACCTCTGCCGCTACCATGAGTGGTGTGCAGCAGTGGCTCGGCACCGCTTTCACTCAACTCGCTTCGGCCCGGTAAGAGCGCTATGGACCTGACGATTCAACACTTTATCGCGCTTGCGCCGCTGCTGATTACCAGTATCACCATTGTTGTGGTGATGCTGGCTATCGCCTGGCGCCGCAATCACTCGCAAACCTTCCTGCTGTCGACCGTGGGCCTGAACCTGGCCCTGCTGTCGATTATTCCAACCCTGAAAGTCACACCCCTGGCGGTCACCCCGCTGCTGACCGTCGACAACTTCGCCTGCCTGTACATGGCGCTGATCCTGGTCGCCACCCTGGCTTGCGTTACCCTCGCCCACGCCTACCTGGGTGAAGGTAAAAGCGGTAAAGGCTACCCGGGCAACCGTGAAGAACTGTACCTGCTGATCCTGATGGCAGCCCTCGGTGGTCTGGTACTGGTCTGTGCACAGCACCTGGCTGGCCTGTTCATCGGCCTGGAGCTGCTCTCGGTACCGGTCTATGGCCTGGTGGCTTACGCGTTCTTCAACAAGCGTTCGCTGGAAGGCGGCATCAAGTACATGGTGCTGTCGGCCGCAGGCTCGGCCTTCCTGCTGTTCGGTATGGCCCTGCTGTACGCTGACGCTGGCAGCCTGACCTTCACCGGTATTGGCAAGGCACTGGCAGCCACTGGCATGCCAAGCCTGCTGGCCCAACTGGGCCTGGGCATGATGCTGGTTGGCCTGGCATTCAAACTGTCGCTGGTACCGTTCCACCTGTGGACCCCGGACGTTTACGAAGGTGCGCCAGCACCGGTCGCAGCGTTCCTGGCCACCGCCAGCAAGGTTGCAGTGTTCGCCGTCGTCGTACGCCTGTTCCTGATCTCGCCGGCTGCCAGCAGCGGCGTACTGACCACCGTGCTGTCGGTGATCGCCGTCGCCTCGATCCTGATCGGTAACCTCTTGGCGCTGACCCAGAGCAACCTCAAGCGTCTGCTCGGTTACTCGTCCATCGCCCACTTCGGTTACCTGCTGATTGCCCTGGTGGCCAGCAAGGGCCTGGCGATGGAAGCCATCGGCGTGTACCTGGTCACCTACGTGATCACCAGCCTCGGTGCCTTCGGTGTGATCACCCTGATGTCGTCGCCGTACAACGGCCGTGACGCTGACGCCCTGTACGAGTATCGCGGCCTGTTCTGGCGCCGTCCGTACCTGACCGCGGTACTGACCGTGATGATGCTGTCGCTTGCAGGTATCCCGCTGACCGCAGGCTTCATAGGCAAGTTCTACATCATTGCGACCGGTGTCGAATCGCAGCTGTGGTGGCTGGTCGGCGCCCTGGTACTGGGCAGCGCCATCGGCGTGTTCTACTACCTGCGTGTCATGGTTACCCTGTACCTGATCGAACCAAACCTGCGTCGTCACGATGCCCCGCTGAACTGGGAACAGCGCACTGGCGGCGTCATGCTGCTGGCCATTGCGATCCTGGCCTTCGTGCTGGGCGTGTACCCGCAGCCGCTGCTGGACATGGTCCAACACGCCGGGTTTCAGCTGATCGGTTGATCGCCCAGGTAACAATCGCTTCAGTAACAACAGACACCCCGCCTCGGCGGGGTGTTTTGTTTTCCGGGCAACGACTGTGCTTCGTCTTGTAGTTGCGGCGTCAGATAGCCGCCTCATAACCTGGAATTCTTGATAATGCGATCCACCCTCCCCCGCTCTCCACTGGCGCTGCTGTTCGTCTGCGCTACCACCGTACAGGCCGACGACGCTGTCGAACTGGGTCAGGTGCTGATTCAGGAGCAGGAACAGAGCGAACTGGCGTCGGCCAAAGAGCGCCTGCAGCGGGTGCCGGGCGGAACCAATCTGGTGGATATGCAGCAGGTCGAGCAAGGCCGGGTTGCCAGCAACCAGGATGTGCTGGCCTACCAACCCGGTGTATTTGCGCAGTCCGCCGGTAATGATGGGGTCAAGTTGTCGATTCGAGGCTCGGGCATCAACCGCGCACCGGGCAGCCACGGTTCGGGGGTGTACACCCTGTTCGACGGTCTGCCACTGACTGGCCCCGGTGGTACCCCCTACGAACTGTTCGAACCGCTGTGGCTGAGCCGCGCCGAAGTGCTGCGCGGCGCCAATGGCTTCGACAAGGGCGCGCTGGCATTGGGCGGAGCCATCGACTACATCACCCACACCGGGTATGACGCAGCGCCCCTGCAAGTCCGTTATGAAGCCGGCAGCCGTGGCTACATGAAACGCCAGATCAGTTCCGGCCAGGTGCTGGGCGACCTGGATTACTACGTGGCGGCTACCGACTCGGCATACGACGGTTATCAGGATCACAGCAGCGGCAGCAGCAAAGGCATCGCCGCCAACGTCGGCTACCGCTTCAACCCGAACCTGGAAACCCGCTTCTACCTGCGTTATCGGGAAACCGAGAACGACCTGGCCGGGCGCCTGACCAAAGCACAGATCAAGCATGATCCACGGGCTGCCAACCCGACCTACCTCTCCCGTGACGCCAGCCGCCCACAGCCGGGCAGCACCTGGCTGGCGAACAAGACCACCTTCTTTCTGGATGACGACTCACGCCTGGAGGCCGGGTTGGTGTATCACGACTACCCGATGGACCTGCGTGAAGGCCTGAACCGCCTGAAAGTGGCCTACACCGATGTCAGTGGTACGTTGAACTACTTCCGTCGAGACACCCTGTTCGACCGCGAGAGCAACACCTCGATCGGCTGGCGGTCGACCAAGCACCTGCCCAATAGCGGCGCATCCGAGTATGTACGGGTGCAACAGGGTACTAACCTCAACACCCCAATCGGTACCAAAACCCGCGACTTCAGCTATCAGGGCTCTGACAACGTATTGCACGCCAGCAACGAGCTGGAACTGGTGCCGGACCTGTGGCTGACCACCGGCCTGGCGCTGATCTACACCCGCCGGGAAAGCGATGTCAGCTATCCCGCCGATGGCGGCAAGGTCAGCCAGCACGACTGGGACTATGCCCCGCGCGTCGGTCTGCGTTACGCCTTCAACCCGCAGCTGGAGGTCTACGGCAACCTCAGCCGCTCGGTCGAGCCGCCACACCCATGGGCGTTGATCTGGAGTGCCAGCGAACGCTTCACCAGCGGCCCAGCCGCCAAACTTCAGAAAACCCCCGTCGAACTGCAGAATCAGACCGCCACCACCCTTGAACTCGGCGCTCGTGGCGACTCGGCACTGGGGCGCTGGGATCTGGCCTGGTACTACGCTGCGGTACGCCATGAACTACTGGCAGTCGAAACGGTGCCTGGCAATCCACCCACCGAAATCAACGCCAGCCCTACGGTTCATCAGGGCATCGAAGCCGGCCTGGACAGCCTGCTCTGGGAGCGTGCTGCCGTGGGCAAGGTGTCGTTGCGTCAGGCCTACACCTTCAGCGATTTCCACTACCGTGATGACGACGTCTTCGGTGACAACCGCTTGCCCGGCATTCCGATGCATTTCTACCAGGCCGAAGTGCGCTTCGATCACCCGACAGGCTTCTATGCCGGGCTCAATACGCAGATGGCCTCCAAGGTACAGGTCGACTACGCCAACTCTTACCCCGCCGACGCCTATGCACTGCTCGGGGCGACATTTGGCTTCAACGCGCCGAAAAACGACTGGCAAACCTGGCTGGACCTGCGCAACCTGACCAACAAGCGGTATGCCGCCACCGTGACACCGGGCTACAACGACCACGGCAATGACATCGCCCGCTCGACACCCGGCGAGGGCTTCGGGGCCTACGTTGGCGTGTCCTACAGCCTGCGCTGAACCATTACCCATAGTGGGGCCACCTGATCCTGTGGCCCCGCACCCGGGCATTGCTGTAGATCAATAAAAGCAGCGGCGCAGTGAGGTAGCCTCTGCGCCTTTTTCAGCTGCGACCCGATCTCCCATGACCAGCCTCGCCAAACCCGAATTACTTGCCCCTGCCGGCACCCTAAAGAACATGCGCTATGCCTTCGCCTATGGCGCCGACGCGGTCTATGCCGGGCAACCGCGCTATAGCCTGCGGGTGCGCAACAACGAATTCGACCATGAGAATCTGGCCATCGGCATCAAGGAAGCCCAGGCCCAGGGCAAGCAATTCTATGTGGTGGTCAACATCGCACCGCATAACGCCAAGCTGAAAACCTTCCTCAAGGACCTGGAGCCGGTGATCGCCATGGGCCCGGATGCACTGATCATGTCCGACCCCGGTCTGATCATGCTGGTTCGTCGGCATTTCCCCGAGATGCCGATTCATCTTTCCGTACAGGCCAACACGGTGAACTGGGCCAGCGTGGAGTTCTGGCGCGGGCTGGGCCTGACCCGGGTCATCCTGTCCCGCGAGTTGTCGCTGGAGGAGATCGAGGAAATTCGCCAGCAGGTTCCCGAAATGGAACTGGAGGTGTTCGTTCACGGCGCGCTGTGCATGGCGTATTCCGGGCGCTGCCTGTTGTCAGGCTACCTAAACAAGCGTGACGCCAACCAGGGCTCATGCACCAATGCCTGCCGCTGGAAGTACAGCGCCACCCCGGCCACGGAAAATGTAACCGGTGAGATCGTCCGCGAAGTCGAGCCGACACTGGGCCTGGGCGCGCCGACCGATGAAGTCTTCCTGCTGGAAGAAAGCAACCGTCCTGGCGAAGAGATGCCGGCATTCGAAGACGAGCACGGCACCTACATCATGAACGCCAAGGACCTGCGGGCGGTACAGCACGTCGGGCGCTTGACCAAGATGGGCGTTCACTCGCTGAAAATCGAGGGCCGCACCAAATCGCACTTCTATTGCGCACGCACCACTCAGGCCTACCGCCAGGCAATTGATGATGCCGTAGCAGGCCGCGAGTTCGACCGCTCGTTGATGCTCAATCTGGAGTCACTGGCGCAACGGGGTTACACCGAGGGGTTTCTGCGCCGCCATGTGCATGACGAGTATCAGAACTACCAACGTGGCAACTCGCAGTCTGAGCGCCAGCAGTTCGTTGGCGAGCTGACCGGTGAGCGGGTCGATGGGCTGGCCGAAGTGCAGGTGAAAAACCGCTTTGGCCTTGGCGATCACCTTGAACTGATGACGCCACGTGGCAACTACCATTTCGACCTGCATCAGTTGCGCAATCGCCAGGGCCAACCGATCGAGGTTGCCCCTGGCGATGGCCATACCGTCTACCTGCCGATTCCTGAGCAGGTCAACCTGGAGTACGGCCTTCTGCTGCGTGACCTGACCCTGTAACGGCCGGTGTCGGCCAGCCTTAGCGCTGGCCGACCTGGAGTCAGAGTTTGACCTTGCGGCGCATGATGCCGTTGACGATGACCACGACGACCGCCACACCGATGGCGATGTACTGGAACACCTTTTCGCTGATCACACCGTCTTTCTGCAGGTAGGACAGCCCCAGCATGGTTGCCAGCACCAGCAGGGACAACAGGATGGAGTATTTAAGGCGTTGGCCTTGAGTCATGTGGGTTTCCTTGACGCGTGGAAGACAAAAATCAAACGCGAATAATACAACGTCCAATCCTCTCACAAGGATATTTTCCCGGTTCTGCCCTACCGACCAACTTGCAAACATGAGCGCTCAAGCACTAACGTCCCTCGCGGAGCATCCTCATGCGCATACCCCACCTGCTCAGTACAGTCGGCCTGCTGGTCTGTATTGAGGCTCAAGCA
Organism: Pseudomonas sp. AL 58; assembly: GCF_036348395.1. NCBI lineage: Bacteria > Pseudomonadati > Pseudomonadota > Gammaproteobacteria > Pseudomonadales > Pseudomonadaceae > Pseudomonas > Pseudomonas sp. AL 58. The sequence continues at coordinate 38,819 of NZ_JAZBQR010000020.1, read as the reverse complement.
CTGCAAACCATAGACCTCGACCCCTCGCACCTGAAAGCACTCGGAACCAGCCTGGCGAACAGCGCAGGCAACAGCCAATGGCAGCAATTGTGGCAACGTTCTCGACAGGCCGGGCACCTGGGTAGCCCGGAAACACGCGAAGCCTTCACCATCTCCATGCAGGAAATACCGTCACTGGTAAAAGCCACGCTGGCCTCGGCTGAACGTGTTCAAGGGTTGAAAAAAACCCAGGCGTTGTACCGACGCGACTTCGCACCTCAGGTCGTCGGCGCACGCGGCAACACCCCACTCACCGCTGTCTGCCTGTGGGTTGATTGGCGTTCCTTCCCCGACAATGCGCTGCCTCGCCAAACCGCATTGATGGCTCAGGTCAGCCTGTTGGTCACCCACCCTTGCGACTGACGCTGGTAGCGCCAAGCAGCGGCTATGCCGTTGTGGTGGCAGGCCGAAAACCGGGGCTTTGCGCCTGTTACGCCGCGGAATACCCACACCCCTTCGCCATTTTTCCCACCGAACATAAGCAGGAACAGCTACTGGTACAGACCCGCTTGCTACCTAGATCTTTTGTCGCGCAGTGCCCGAGAATCAACCCATGACGCCGACCAACGCAGCCAGCCGGTACGGCACTGCTGATCACGCTGATTGCTGACGGCTAACACCTACCGCAGGCCCAAATGGCTTGCTCATTGACAAGGAAGTGATCATGGAACTCTGCGACCTGAACCGCATCGACATCACCCAACTGCCTCATTCCCTGCAAGCCTTGATCGCGTGTGTCGGGCTGGAAAGCGCGTATCGCCTGACCTGCATCTACGGCGGCAGGCCCAAGTACATTCCCAAGCACCCAGGCCGCACCACGCTGGCCGACGTACTGCCCAATGAACAGCTTGAGGCCTTGATCAAACGCTATGCCGGTACGGCCCTGGAGATTCCCAAACCCGACCACTTCAACCGGCAACTGCGCAACCAACAGATTCAACAGGAAAGCTCGCACGGCCTGTCCCGTAGCGTGCTGGCCGACAAATACGGCCTGAGCCTGCGCCAGATCGGCAATATCCGGCGTCAAGAAGCTCACGCCCGCCACACCGCGTAACGGTAACCGCGCACTCACGCGCACTTCACGATAAGGAAATCTCAACATGGCAACTATCGATAACAGCCTCATCGGCTCGGTCATGAACGCACTGCCACTGGACCGGATGATCTCCGGGCCACTGCAGGCCATGATTCAGGCGCAAGTTAGCGCCAGTAAATCCTACGCAGACTTCCTCATGGGCGTCTGTATCCAGGATGGCAAGGCTGTCGCCATCCAATTCGACTATGAAGAAACCCTCACGGACGAACAGGGTGTCTATCAGGGTACCGTCGCCAAGAAAATGCAGATCCCTCTGCTGGCGGCCATCACTCACCCGAACATCGCCATTGAAGAAGGTAACATCGAGTTCGAGCTGACCATCAGCCAGCAGGCCGAAAGCAGCTCTGAAACCGGTGGCAGCGCTGAGTTTGGCGCCTCCATTGGCTGGGGCCCGTTCAAGATGAGCGTCAAAGGCCAGGTCAGCCACAAGTCAACACAAACCCGCAAGACCGACACCCGCGCGCGTTACGCGTTCAACACCCGCGTCAAACGCCAGGATCCGCCAGAAGCCTTGATGCGCGTCATCGACTTCCTGACCGATGCCGCCACCAAGCCGGTCATGCTTCCCAACACCGAGGCGCAGAACAAGGACGCCTTGCCTGAATCCAAACTGCCAATGCCAGACCAGGTACAACAAACCACTAACTGACACGCGACAACAGGTTCCGCTCTGATGAGCGGAGCCTCCCCGTCCCTCGCCAAAGGAGCCCAGCCTCTTGGAACGCAGTCCTAACGACAAAGAGCCCCTTGCCACCTGCGACCTGGCTGACATTACCCGAGGTCTGCAGGACGCCGCAGCGGCGGCGAACAACCTGATCGCACAACAGTACATCAAGCTGTTTGACCAGTTTTTTGACTATGACGCCGAAGCCTTGGGCGCCCCGATGAAAGCCAAGATGGTTGATGTCGCCATGGATGACCGACATACCTTGAGCATCCCCCTGATCACGCTGGTGTCACCACGCGGCCTGGCCCTGGAGCGGATGCAAGTCGACCTCTCGGTAAAGATCCAGAACACCGAACTGGCCGATGCAAGCCATGTACTGGAAAACAGCGCACTCAAGCACGAACGGTTCATGGTCACCGTAGGCGCTCAGAACAAGCGCCAAGGCGATCATCGTGACCCGGACGAAGTACAGATTCGCATGCAGTTTCAGGCCTGCGAACCGCCCGAGGCATTGAATCGTCTGATCGAAGAGTACACCCAACTGATTACCCCCTGCCGCCAGCCCGATCCTGCACCGCCATCCGCGGACAACGAGTTCATCGCCGCTGCAACCGTTCGCTGACTCAGAAGTCGCGTTTGTAAAACAGATCAAGCGAACTGGCGATCCCACTGGCGGCTTCCAGGTAGAGCTTTTTACTCAACAGGTAGCGCAAGGCAATGGTGTTGGCCGGTTCGAATACGCCCACGCCATAACGCAAGCTCAGGCGTTCCGTCAGGTTGCCGCTGGCGACCACGCTGGTGCTGGCGCCGCTCCCCTGAGTGTCGAGCTGGAAGTCGTCGATACCGAGGCTTTTCGCCAGGCTACCGGTCAGGTCCGAACTGCCCGCCAGCCCCAAGCCCAGCGCCGCTTGTGCAAGCATGTTGTTGTCCTCACCGGTACTGCCCAATGGCCGCCCCAATACCAGATACGACAAGGCCTGCTCCTGACTCATGGCCGGTTCGGAAAATACCTGGGTGGTCGGCTGTTCAGCACTGCCACTGAGGCGAATACCCGCGATCACGTCATCGGTTTTGCGTACGGCCTCGATGTCCAGATACGGCTGATCGATAGGGCCTGCAAACAGCAATCGTGCGCGGCGGATGGTCAAGCGCTGGCCATAGGCGCGATAACGGCCATCAACCAGGCTCAGCTCACCACGGGTGTCGAGGTTGTCGCCGATATGCACGGCACCCCGCAGGTTGGCACTCAAACCAAACCCTCTGAACGACAGCTTGTCCTGCCCTACCTCAACGTCGACGTCCATGGCCATCGCCAAGGGGGCCTGACCCGCTTCGGTCTGGTGGCCGACGATAACCGTATCATCGGATACCTTGACGGTGGATGGCGGCAACTCGCGGATGCTGATCTTGCCCTTGGGCACCAGCACTTTGCCTGTGATTGCCAGCTTGTCGCCTTGCAGGCCGATGTTCAGGTCCGGGGCTACCTCCAGCACGGCGTAGGGCTCGACGTTGACTGGCAAGCGCTGGCCATGAACACGCAGGTCGACCGCCAACGCGCGCGCCCAGCCGATCTGACCACTCAACTGTCCCTGGCCAGTCTCGCCACTTTTCCAGTCACCCTGCAACTGAACCTGCTCACCGGCGATCACGGCACGCAAGGTCAGCTCACGCAGGCTGATGGGCAGTTCTGCACCGCTGGCCTCGCCCTGCGAAAGGGTCAGGCTACCGTTGACCTGTGGCGCCAGCAACGTGCCGGACAACCTGCCGCTGCCATTCAACTGGCCGGCCAAGCGCTCGACCATCGGAACAAAAGGCCGGGCGATGGAAAGGTCCAGGCCATTCAAACTGAACGTACCACTGACAGGTTTGTTTTTCGCCAGCGGATCAAGACGCGTGTCCAGGGTCAGCTCACCCAGTCGCTCGGCACGAAACGCCAAACGGGAATCTACCCGCCGTGGGCCCAAGGTGCTGTCCAGGCGTAGAGTCTGGTAAGGGAAATCCAGCCACTGGCCTTTCTCGCGCAGCCTCAGGGTGCCACCGCTGGCATCAACCTGAACCCGTCCCTTGGGCCCGCTGGCCGGCAGGTCAAGGTTGATATCGGCATTGAGTTGGCCGTTCCAGGCAAAGTCTTTCGGCAACCATTGGGCCAGGCTCTGCAACGGGAACTGCTTGAGGTGATAACGCAGCTTGGGCTCGGGGGCCAGGCGCTGGTCTTCGCCGCACAGGCTGGCATCACCCGAACGCCAGCAATGAGCAAAGAAGTCAATCTGGCCATTCGCCAGGCGCTGTAGCCGGGCCGGGGCCTGCAACTGCCAATCCTGGCCTCCGGCCTGGATACGCCCACTGGCCAGGCGCCCCCGCCAGTTGTCTTTGTCCAGTTGACCGTCCAGTTCGAGGTCAAGCACCAGTTGCGGCCCCTTCAGGCCCAGGCGCAATTGCTGTTGGCGCCTGTCGCCCTGCCCCTTGGCAGTAAGCGTACCCAATCCCGTTTCACCCAACTGGATCGCACCGGCCTCCAACTCAATCCGTACACGTTGTGCCTGGTCCATCTGCGCGCTGAGATCCAGGCGTTGCAGATGGTTCTGGGCCTGGGCCAACTGCTGCCCTTGCAAGGTCAATTGCCCTTGCGGGGCCTTGAGTGTGCCCGCAACGTCCAGGCGCCCTTTCAAACGCCCCTGCAGTTGCGGCCATAGCTGCCCTAAACGGGGCATGTCGAGGTCGAGCTGACCGGCCAGACGCTGCTGAAGGCTGCCGCTACCGTTGATACGGTTGTCCCCCAGCCGAATTTCCAGGGTGCCCAAGGTCCACTGTTCCCCTGCACCGCCAGCCTTGGCCTGAAGCAGCGCCGGCTGACCACGCAGGCGGCCCTTGAGGTTTACGTCGGCATCCAGCCGCAGGTGGCCGTCCTTGAACTCGCCCGTGCTGCGCAACGGCCCAGCCAATGTACCGGGCAACTCGGCCAGCCAATACGCAGGATTAAGCGCGGACAACTCCAGTGCCGTATCCCAGGCAATGCCTTGAGCGAACTGCACCCGCAGGTTACCCGCGGCCTTACCCTGCCCCGCACTCAGAACAAGCTGCGGCAAGTCGATAGCCGTGAGATCGCCCTTGAACGGGCTGCTGATCTTGAACGCACCGGCCGGGCCGTCCAGGTCACCGGCAAAATCCCCTTCGTAACGCCCTTCCTGGTAACGGACCTGGCCATTGAAACGACGCAGGGTGACCTGCGGCGCGTCATCCAGCGGGTAAAGGCGCAACCAGGGGAAGTCCAGCCACTCAAGCTGAGCGCTGGCCTTGATGCTCTGTTGCCAGTCGGCGGTGGCCTTGAGCCTGAGGTACTGTTCTGCGGAAGCGTTCAGGTCGAGCGCTGACAGTTCGGCACCACAGGCATCGACCCGGCCTTGCAGGGCCAGGGCGATCGGGCCCTGCGAGGCCGGCAGGCTGGCATTGCCCGCGAGCCGGTAACCCGCGCTCAGGTCGCCTTCACCGGTCAGCAACACGTGATTGAGCTGCAGGGTATCCGGCAGGTCGGCGCTCGCCTTGAAGGCGTCGGCGCTGATACGCACCTTGGCCGGCAGGTTCGCCGCCAGCGGCTGCAACTGCCCATCGAGTCGTCCCTGCAAATAGCCCGTACTGTCCGCGCTTACCCGCAACGTCTGCTGCAGGTCACCGTCCACCTTCAGGGCCAATTGCCACGGCTGCCCATCCACTACAGGCAATTGCAGTTGGCCGCTGGCCTGCATGGGCCAGTCGCCTTCAGGCTTCAGCATCCCCTGCAGCGCCAGGTGCAAATCCTCGCGCTGAACCTGCAGGCGATCAATACGCAGGCCCTCGACGCTCCAATGCGCCGCCAGTTGCAACTGACTCAACTGTTCATTGCCATCCAGCGTCAGTTGACCAACCTGTAGCTCGCCCAGCTCGATGTTCAGCGGCAATGCCAAGGCCGGCAACTGCAGCGGGCCGCTGTCTGTCGAGGGCTCGCCGGGGGCAAACGCCAGGTCCACCCGCTCGGCGCGTAGCTGGGTTACGCATAACGTCATCCGCAACAGGCAGGCGGGCGACCACGCCAGCAACGGCTGCGTCAACTCGACCCGGTTACCCGACTGCTCCCACAACAGGCGCTTGGCCTGCCACTGCCCTGCCAGCCGCCCTTGGAAGTCGTCCAGTTGCAACCCTGGCACCCGGTTCAGTACCCAACGGCTGCCCGCCTGCGTACCCAGTACAGCGGCCACACCGAAGACCACAATCAGCAGTACGCCGACCAGGCCGATGGCAATCCCTTTAAACACACGACTCACAGTTCCGGCCCCATGGAAAAGTGCAAACGAATACCGCCCTCGTCATCCAGCGCGTGGGCGAGGTCCAGGCGCAGTGGGCCCACCGGAGATACCCAGCGCACACCAAGACCGACGCCGGTCTTGAGGCTAGGCAGTTCCAGACTGTTGAATGAGTTGCCTTGATCGACGAAGGTCGCCACGCGCCACTTCTCGGCAATCGAGTATTGGTACTCAACACTGCCGGCCACCAGGTAGCGGCCACCGATACGGTCACCGTCCGAGTTCTTCGGCGACAGCGTCTGGTAGTCGTAACCGCGCACGCTCTGATCGCCACCGGCGAAAAAACGCAACGACGGCGGCATTGATTTGTAGCCGTTGGTGGCGCTGCCGCCAAACTGTACCCGGCCTAGGAAACGGTGGTTCTGCCCAAGTGTGGTCAAGCCCTTGAGCAGGACATTGCCATGCACCAGGTTGGTGTCCGAGAGCAGGCCTTCCTTCGCGACCTGCGTGTCGAACTGCAGGCGGTAGCCATTGTGTGGATCAATGCGGTTGTCGCTGCGCAGGTAGGCATAACTGACACCGGGCATCAGCAGGTTGCTCAACCCGGAGTCGTCACCCAGGCGATACTCTTCACGCTGCCATTTCAGCGAGATCACCCGCTGCCAACCACTGGGCAACTTGCTGTGCCATTCCGGGCCTACCGTCAGCAGCTTACTGAGGCTGTCGGTATTGGCGATCTCTTCGTTCTGGTAACCACCGGCAAAACGAAACTTGTCTGTCAGCGGAGGATCCAGAGGCACGTCGTACCACAGGCCGACGTTCTGCCGGGGGGCCGATACCTCGGTCTCGATACCGTAGCTATGACCTTCAGGGTTAACCCAATGGCGCGTCCAGTTAGCCTTGGCACGAGGCCCGACGTCCGTCGAAAAACCCAGGCCCAAGCCCATGGTACGGGGCTTGCGGGTCTGCAACTGAACCGCCACCGGGATTGTCTGGCCGACGGCTGCCGTCGGTGCCGCATCGACACGCACCCCCTCGAAGTAGCCACTGGACTGCAGCGCATTGTTGAGCTCGGCGATCAGCTCAGAATCATAGGGCGCACCTTCCTGGAACGGCACCATCCTGCGCAGCAGGTCCTCATCGAAAGGGCTGTCACCGGTAAACTGGACCTTGCCCAGGGCGTAGCGCGGGCCACTGTCGTAGACCAGCTCGATGTCAGCGACCCCAGCCAGTGGATCGACCGTCAGACGTTGCCGGAGAAACCGGCCACTGAAGAAGCCATAGCGGGAAGCCTGGTTCTGAATCAGCCGCTTGGCGTCCTCATAATGCCCATGGTTGAGCACTTCGCCCGAGCGCAAGTAACGGCTATTGGGAATCCGAAAGGCTTTCAGTTCACTGGCCGGCCCTTGAATACGTACCGTGATGTCGCGAATCCGGATTGGCTCGCCCGGCTCAACGGTCATCACCAGGCGTGGCCCCTTGTTCGCCTTGGCCGGGGGTTTGATCTCGGTTTCGATATGGGGCTGGTAGTAACCCAAGGCCTGGGCCGCTTTTCTGGCCTGCTCGACGGCACCGCGACTGAAGCGCATCAAAGCCTCTTCGTCACGGTCACCCAGGCTACCAATGTAACCTTCGATATTGTCCTTGAGCTCGCTGTTGGCAGGCTTTATCCGAACGACCAGTTCACTTTGTGCACAGACGGCGAAGCTGGCGATGCATAGAATCAAACCACAGGTAAAAGGTGCTAAATACGTCATAAGCACCGATGCTACCAGAGCTTTACGGCAGTCGGGCGACCGCGGCCATCGCTCATTGCTCGATTACGCCCCGATTTGCCGGGAATGCTGGGGGTTCGGGTGAAAAAAAACGTGCTCACGAACAGGCCCTACCGCAATTTCACCAATCTCCTGATAGCCCTGCCGCGCATAAAACGCCAGGTAATGCTCATTGCCGGTGTCCAGAACAACCCCTTGAGAATGCTCATCTTCAGCACACCAGTCGTGCAACGCCTGCAGTAACTGTTCACCAAAGTGCTGGCCCTGAAATTGCGGATGGATACCCAGCAGCGGCAGCACGTGAACCGCGTCAGTGGGTAGGCAGGCCATCAGTGCCGCCTGGTAATCCAGGTAGCGGCGCGTGCAGTTGAACCCGGTGCTCAGCAACATGCGTATACGCCAGGCCCAGCTTTCCGTGACGCTGAGCCGACGTTGTGGTGGTGCAATCAGTGCAACGCCAATCAAACGCTCCCCGATCAGCAACCCCAACGCGGGCAGTTCTTGATAAAAATGCTGCTGCACCAGCTCTCGCACCGTGGCGCGGATGCGGTGGTCGTAACCAGGGCGCGCCGCTTCGAACAGGTAGGCGAAGGTCGGCTCGCGGCGGTAGGCATGGTAAAGCAACGAGCGGGTCTCATGACTGTAGCCCCCATCGAGCAAGCGGACTTCAGCCGTAACAGCAGTCGATTCGGACATCGTGAAAACCTCCAGGCCTGGGCATTCATTGCCAGCGAGGTGCTCGCTACGCTGGCGCGCCCTCGTGAAGCACGTTAGCAGGCGATCGACAGGGCCGCCACGCTGGTCGTGGCCGACGATGTCAGCTAGCATCCTGACTTTTACCAGGATTGTTGCTTCCATGAAGATCGTCTCGTTCAACATCAACGGCCTGCGCGCCCGGCCCCATCAGTTGGCCGCGTTGATCGAAAAGCACCAACCGGACGTGATCGGCCTGCAAGAAACCAAAGTGGCTGACGAGCAATTCCCGCTGGCTGAAGTTCAAGCACTGGGCTACCACGTGAACTTCCATGGTCAAAAGGGCCACTACGGCGTCGCCCTGCTCTCGCGCCAAGCGCCATTGAGCCTGTTCAAGGGCTTCAGTACCGACGAGGAAGACGCCCAGCGCCGTTTCATCTGGGGCACCTTCGCCGACGCCGATGGCACACCGATCACCATCATGAACGGCTACTTCCCCCAGGGTGAAAGTCGCGACCACCCCACCAAATTCCCGGCCAAACAGCGTTTCTACAACGACCTGCAAACCCTGCTTGAAAGCCAGTTCCAGAACCAGCAGCCCTTGGTGGTGATGGGCGACGTGAACATCTCCCCGGAAGACTGCGACATTGGTATCGGCCCGGACAACGCCAAGCGCTGGCTCAAGACCGGTAAATGCAGCTTCTTGCCGGAAGAACGCGAGTGGATGGCACGGCTGAAAAACTGGGGCCTGGTCGACAGCTTCCGCCACCTGAACCCTGACGTTTGCGACCGTTTCAGCTGGTTTGACTACCGCAGCCGTGGTTTCGAGGATGAACCCAAGCGTGGCCTGCGCATCGACCTGATCATGACCTCTCAAGGGCTGCTGCCACGGCTCAAGGATGCGGGCGTCGATTACGAACTGCGCGGCATGGAAAAACCCTCGGACCACGCACCGATCTGGCTGGAATTGAGCTAAGCCCCGCCCCTGGCTAGCCTGCATCCCACATGTGGGAGCGGGCTTGCCCGCGATGCAAACACCGCGAACGCCAAGGCACCCCACCGACACCCGGTGGCAGGCAACGCCGATGTTCAGTCCAGCTTGAGCTGGCTGATCGTGTCTTTATCAGCGTCCTTGTACTGCTGCGCCGTCATCTCTTCAAGATTGTCGACCGTCCGTTCGTAGTTGTCTGCGGATGCACACACGTGTGCCTCAAAGCGACTGGGGCCGCGGCTGTCCGGATCCTCGGCCAGGCGCTTGGCTTCAAGCGCCTCACAGTGTTCCGTGTACTGCGCAAGGTTCGCCTTCGAGGACTCAAGATGAGCAGCCTGATCCTTTTCGGCTTGCGCCAGGGCCGCCTCATCCTGTTTTTCACGGATATCCGCAGCAAGGTCCAGGACATCCTCGGCGTCCTTGCCATCCAGTGCCTTGGCCATTCGCGCCCGGTCAAGCCCGTATGCTTCCCTGACCACTGTCAGCGCCCGATCAAACGCCGCTTTCTGCTCCAGGTCCAAGCCCTGACTCATGGCCACCATCGACGCAGAAAATGATGCCTCACTGGTACTGTCGACGTGCGTCGCACACGCCGCAAGCAGTGCAAAGGAAGACACCAGTAACGTCACGCTTAGCCGTTGCAGCATCGGTCGATCCTCACGTCAGGCGTTTGGCCACAGCGAACCACGCAAAATGCGTGTTTCTCAGAGGGTAGTACCAATGTTGCCGGCGTACCATTCAGCCAAGATCCTCTGAGCCTTCGTCATCTTGCGGTCATCGTATTGTCTTAATCTCCCGGCACGACCTCTAGCCGCGAGCACCCACTGGCATGTTCCCCCTTGTTTTTCGGCTGCTCCTCAGCCTGTTAGCCGCCCTCCCCATCGCCGCGCACGCCGGGCAAACGGTACTGCGCCTGCAGGGCTCCAACACCATCGGCAGTGTGCTGGCGCCAGCCTTGGTGCGCGGCATGCTGCAAGCGCAAGGCGTGCAGGACATCCAGACACTGCCCGGCACGGTTGCCAACGAAGTCCAGGTACAAGGCCACACCGCTCAGGGCGAGTTGATCCAGGTGAATATTGCGGCCCACGGGTCGAGCACCGGTTTTACCGCGCTTAAAAACGGTGACGCCGACCTGGCGGCGGCCTCGCGCCCGATCAAAGACAGCGAACTGGTCGACCTGGAAGCGCTTGGCGATCTGAAAAGTGCCGAGGCCGAGCAGGTGATCGCCCTTGATGGCATGGCGGTGATCGTCCACCCGGACAATCCCTTGCCACAATTGACGACCGAACAGTTGGCAAAAATTTTCGCAGGCCGCATTACGACCTGGGACGCGCTCGGTCTCGGCAGCGGGCCGATCCGCTTGTACGCTCGCGACGATCGCTCCGGTACGTTCGAGACGTTCAAGAGCCTGGTACTCGACCCCCATGACCTGACGCTGGCAACCAGTACCACACGGTTTGAGTCGGGTGAGCAGTTGGCCGCCGAAGTTCGTCGTGATCGTCAGGCAATCGGTTTCAGCAGCCTGAGCTCAGTGCACGGCGCCAAAGTCCTGGCCATCGCCGACGGCGCGGCGAGTGCGATGTTGCCGACACCCGGGCTGATCGCCAGCGAAGATTATCCGTTGGCCCGTCGGCTGTATTTCTACCTGCCACCCGGCCAGCACAACCCCTGGGCCCAGGCGCTGATTCGCTTTGCACAAAGCGAACCCGGCCAGGCCATCGTCACCGCCAGCGGATTCATTGCCCAGACCGTCCAGGCGATGCCGGTACGGGCCAATGCCGAGATGCCTGCGGCTTATCGAGGTCTGCTTGAACAGGCACAACGGCTCTCGGTGAACTTTCGTTTCGCCGAAGGCAGCGCCACGCTGGACAACAAGGCGCAAGCCGATCTGCAACGGGTGGTCGCGTACCTCAAGCGCACCGGCAAGCTCGACCAGAAAATCAGCCTGGTGGGGTTCGGCGATGCCAAGAACGACCCGGCGCGCGCCACCTTGCTGTCCAAGTTGCGCGCCATGGCCGTGCGCCGCGAGCTGGCCCGGCAAGGCGTGACCGCTCGGGAGATCCTTGGCCTGGGCGCCGAACTGCCGGTGGCGGCGAACGACCAGGACGAAGGCCGAATCCGCAACCGCCGGGTCGAGGTCTGGGTTTACTGAGGCCCGCTGCGAAGTGGCTCGCGCGGTACGTACTTGCCGATCTCGTACTTACCGATCGCGGCGCGGTGGACCTCATCCGGGCCATCGGCCAATCGTAACGTGCGCTGCATGGCGTACATGTAGGCCAGCGGGAAGTCACCGGAAACGCCAGCCCCGCCATGTATTTGAATGGCCCGATCGATCACCTTCAACGCAACGTTTGGTGCCACCACCTTGATCTGGGCGATCTCGCTGCGGGCCACCTTGTTACCCACCGTGTCCATCATGTAGGCCGCCTTGAGCGTCAACAGTCGGGCCATGTCGATCTCCATCCGCGAATCAGCGATCTTGTCGATGTTACCGCCAAGCCGCGCCAGCGGTTTGCCAAAGGCGTTGCGCGCCACTGAACGCTTGCACATCAGTTCCAGGGCGCGCTCGGCCATCCCGATCGAACGCATGCAGTGGTGAATGCGGCCTGGGCCGAGACGGCCCTGGGCAATCTCAAACCCACTGCCCTCGCCCAGCAATACGTTGTCGTAGGGTACGCGGACATTCTCGAAGAGCACTTCAGCATGACCATGGGGCGCATCGTCATAACCGAACACCGGCAACGGCCTGACAATGTTCACCCCGGGGGTATCGGTAGGCACCAAAATCATCGAGTGCTGTTGATGACGTGGCCCTTCGGGGTTGCTCAAACCCATGAAGATCATGACCTTGCAACGTGGATCGCAGGCGCCGGAGGTCCACCATTTGCGCCCATTGATCACCCACGCGTCGCCATCGCGCACCGCCGTAGCTTGCATATTGGTGGCGTCAGAAGATGCCACGTCCGGCTCGGTCATGGCGAACGCAGAACGAATCTCGCCACGCAACAAGGGCACCAGCCACTGCTGCTTATGCGCCTCACTGCCATAGCGCACCAACACTTCCATGTTGCCGGTGTCCGGCGCAGAGCAGTTGAATGGCTCCGGCCCCAACAATGAGCGGCCCATGATTTCGGCCAACGGCGCATATTCCAGGTTGGTCAGCCCCGCCCCCAGTTCCGACTCAGGCAAGAACAGGTTCCACAGGCCTTCAGCCTGAGCCCTGCGCTTGAGTTCCTCCATGATTGCAGTCGGCTGCCAGCGATCCCCCTCGGCGACCTGACGCTCGAAGACCGCTTCGGCCGGGTAAACATAGGCATCCATGAACGCCATGACGCGCTCGCGCAACGCCTGAACCTTGGGTGAATAGGCGAAATCCATCGGCAGTACCTTCTGCGTAAAAACGGGGCTGAGCAGACTGTAGTTCACCGGCCAAAATCCACCTAGCCTATTCTCGCCATGTATAAACATTCATAAGCGATATATGATCAGCAGATAACACCTACAAGAGCAGCGCCCATGAACCTGAACAAGGTCGATCTCAATCTGTTTATCGTCTTCGATGCGATCTACACCGAAGCCAACCTGACCCGCGCCGGGCAGATCGTCGGCATTACCCAGCCAGCGGTCTCCAACGCCCTGGCACGGCTGCGTGATACCTTCAACGATCCCTTGTTCGTGCGTACCGCTCAGGGCATGGTGCCTACCCCCATGGCCCAGAACATTATCGGCCCGGTGCGCAACGCCCTGTCGTTGCTGCGTGTGTCGGTACAGGAGAGCCGGATCTTCAACCCCCTGCAGGCGAACAAGACCTTCCGTATCAGCATGACGGACCTGACCGAAGCGGTGATTCTGCCCCCCTTGTTCCAGCGCCTGCGGCGTCTGGCCCCAGCAGTGGCCATCGAAAGTTTCCTCTGCAAACGCCGTGAGACCACCAAGGAGCTGGCGGCCGGGCGCCTTGACTTCGCCGTCGACGCGCCGCTCAACACAGACCCGCAAGTGCGTCATGTAAAACTGATGCAAGACCAGTACGTCTGCGCCATGCGCGAGGGCCACCCGCTGGCCAAAGACACACTCAGCCTGGATGAATACATGGGCCTGACCCACATCCACATTTCCAGCCGCCGCAACGGCCTGGGCTATGTCGACCTGGCACTGGGCAAGATGGGCTTGCAACGCAAGATCGCCCTGCGTTCACAACATTACCTGATGGCCTCGCAGGTGTTGCAGCAGACCGACATGGTGATGACCGTGCCAGAACGCTTTGCTCGCCTCCATCATCTGAATTTCACACCACTGCCGGTCAACGATGTTCCGCCGCTGGAAACCCACCTGTACTGGCATGAGAGCACGGACCAGGACCCCGCCAACCGCTGGATGCGCGAGCAGATCATCGAGTTGTGCCAACGGGTCGTCGCGCAAGAAACGCAGCCCGTACACGCCTGAACTCAAACCCTGTCGCGCGCACAATCACGATCCAGCTTGACGTATACGTAAAGCTGCCTTTAGGTTTAGCGCATGCACCTAGCCGAGCCTTGCCATGAGTAGCCAGACCTACAGTATTTCCGACCTTTCCCGCGAACTGGACATTACCACCCGTGCCATTCGCTTTTATGAGGAGCAAGGACTGCTCAGCCCCGAACGCCGGGGCCTGGAGCGTATCTACACGGCCCGCGACAAAGTCAGCCTGAAGCTGATCCTGCGTGGCAAGCGAATCGGCTTTTCGCTGGCAGAGTGCCGCGAGCTGATCGAGCTCTACGACCCCAGCAGCGGTAACCAGAAGCAGCTCAACAGCATGTTGGCAAAGATTGCCGAGCGGCGCGCCCAGCTTGAGCAGCAGTTACTCGACATCCAACAGATGCAACTGGAACTGGACACCGCCGAAGAGCGCTGCATACAGGCGCTGGCAACCACCCTGAACAATCAGAAAAGCGCCGTTGAGGCCTCACAGGAACCTTCCCAATGACAATGCCCGAGAATGTCCGCCTGGTCGAAGTCGGCCCACGCGACGGCCTGCAGAACGAAGCCCAGCCGATCAGCGTGGCAGACAAGGTACAGCTGGTCGATGACCTGACTGCTGCGGGGCTTGGTTACATTGAAGTCGGCAGCTTTGTCTCACCGAAGTGGGTACCGCAAATGGCGGGTTCCGCCGATGTGTTCGCGCACATCAAACAAAAAGCCGGCGTGACCTACGCCGCCCTGGCACCGAACCTGCGCGGTTTCGAGGACGCACTGGCCGCCGGAGTCAAGGAGGTCGCGGTATTCGCGGCGGCCTCTGAAGCCTTCTCGCAGCGCAACATCAACTGCTCGATCAGCGAGAGCCTGCAACGCTTCGTACCGATCATGGAAGCCGCACGACAGCACGGCGTGCGTGTACGCGGCTATGTGTCGTGTGTACTGGGCTGCCCTTATGAAGGTGCGGTAAGCGCCGAGCAAGTGACCCCGGTAGCCCGCGAGCTTTACGACATGGGCTGCTATGAAGTCTCGCTGGGTGACACCATCGGTACCGGCACCCCAGGCGCAACCCGCCGGATGTTCGAGGTGGTTGGTGCGCAGGTACCACGGGCACAACTGGCCGGGCACTTCCATGACACCTATGGCCAGGCACTGGCCAACGTCTATGCCAGCCTGCTGGAAGGGATTGCCGTGTTCGACAGCTCGGTCGCAGGGCTGGGTGGCTGCCCTTATGCCAAGGGCGCCAGCGGTAACGTGGCCAGTGAGGATGTGCTGTACATGCTTCAGGGCCTGGGCATCAAGACCGGTATCGACCTGGACGCACTGATTGCAGCCGGCCAGCGGATCAGCAACGTTCTGGGCCGCGCCAGCGGTTCACGTGTTGCGCGTGCACGTAACGCCCAGTAATCCCGTGGCGGTAACAGCCGGCCTCGCAGCCAGTGTTACCGCCCCCACATTTTTCAGGGAAAAAACGGGTAACACAGAAACAAATCGACAGATTCTCCCGGCCAACCTTTTCAACAAAATCTCTAAACCATTGATTTTATTGAGTTTTAAAAAGTTGGCACGCCACCTGCTATATGTTCGGTACAACAACAATAAAAAATGCGACAACCCAATAAAAATAAGACGTAACGACTCTGGCATAACAAGAACAACCACGGCAGAGACGCAGCTAACAGATTTTTTTGGAGATGATGTGCTTTTCGGGGGCGTGCCCCACGACCAGGCAGAGAACAATAAAACTACCCCAAGGTAGCGCCCGTCAGGTTGTATCAGCAATGATGAAAGCAGATCAGCGCTCAAAAAAATACGTTTGCTCTTGATCCCGGATGGGGATCGCCCGCAACACAGAGGTCGTGGCCGACAAAAACAACAAAAGGCCACCCTCACAATAATAAAAAGAGCACGCAACAATCTTTGAGGGGAGCCTAGGCTCCCCTCAGTGCTTCCTGCCTCCTCAAAAATCGCCCACAGATCCACGCCTCTGCAACGGGTGCGGTGGATAGTCGCAGGCACGTCGCGCACAACGGCCCGAGCCAGGTAATCTGCGGCCTGCGTGCCCACCCGACTGAATCTGATACGGTTTTTATCGCAATACCTGAGCCTGTTATGCAAACAGAACGCTCGCCATAGTGCTCTGGCCTGATCGAGGCCTGATGAGCGACGAACCATGAGCGATAGAATCCCCGTCCAGATCGTTGAGACTGCCGAGCCCTCCCCCTTCAAGAAGAAGGCTGCCAGCAGCGACGGACACATCCACACCCGCAGCTTCACCGGCCTGTTCCGCAACCTGCGCATCGGTGGTGCCGGCTTTCTTTTCCTGCTGTTTTTCGGCACGGTCTGGTTGAACTGGGGCGGTCGTCAGGCCGTGCTCTGGGACCTGGCCGAAAGCAAGTTCCATATTTTCGGTGCCACGTTCTGGCCGCAGGATTTCATCCTGCTCTCGGCATTGCTGATCATCTGCGCCTTTGGCCTGTTCGCCATTACCGTGTTTGCCGGGCGCATCTGGTGCGGCTATACCTGCCCGCAAAGCTCCTGGACGTGGATCTTCATGTGGTGCGAGAAGATCACCGAAGGCGAGCGCAACCAGCGAATCAAACTGGATGCTGCGCCCTGGAGCCTGAACAAGCTGGCCCGCCGTTCAGCCAAGCACACCCTGTGGCTGGCCATAAGCGTGCTGACCGGGCTGACCTTTGTTGGCTACTTCACGCCGGTCCGGCCATTGGCTGAAGAGCTCTTCAGCTTGCAACTGGGCGGCGTCAGCCTGTTCTGGGTGCTGTTTTTCACCGGGGCAACCTACATCAATGCTGGCTGGCTACGTGAAGCCGTCTGCATGCACATGTGCCCCTACGCCCGCTTCCAGAGCGTGATGTTCGATAAAGACACCCTGACCGTCGCCTATGACCCGCGTCGCGGCGAGTCACGCGGCCCACGCAAGAAAGACGTCGACCACAAGGCCAAGGGCCTGGGCGACTGCATCGACTGCCATATGTGCGTACAGGTTTGCCCCACCGGCATCGACATCCGCGATGGCCTGCAAATGGAGTGCATCGGTTGTGCGGCCTGCATCGACGCCTGCGACTCGATCATGGACAAGATGGGCTATGACCGTGGCCTGATCGGCTACAAGTCCGAACACACCCTGCAAGGGGGCAAAACCCATTGGCTGCGCCCACGCTTGCTCGGCTACTGCACCGTGCTGGTGGTGATGATCGGTGCCCTGGTGATTGCCTTGAACCAGCGCCCAATGGTCTCGCTCGATGTCAGCAAGGACCGCGGCCTGTTCCGGGAAAACAACCTGGGGCAGATCGAGAACATCTACACCCTCAAGGTCATCAACAAAACCCAACAGCGCCAGCATTACCGCCTGCGCCTGGTCGACAGCGAAGGCTTCGTGCTCCACGGCCAGACCGAGTTCAACCTGGCACCGGGCGAGATCAGCGACTTGCCGGTCTCGGTGGCCATGCTCGCCGACCGTCCGGACAGCAGCGCCCAGGAGATCAGTTTCGAGGTTGTCGACAGCGATGAACCCAACGTACGCAGCGTGGCCCGCAGCCGCTTTGTTGCGCCTTTGAACCGCTGATCACATACACTCCGTGTACCCAGAACCTGCCGAGCCATGATGAAACGCTACGAGAAATTCGCCGACGATATTGCCGAACTGATCCGTTCCGGGGTGCTCGGCCCTGGCCAGCGGGTACCGTCGGTGCGCTATGCCAGCCAGACCCACGGCGTCAGCCCGTCCACGGTGTTCCAGGCGTACTACCTGCTGGAGCGTCGCGGGCTGATCCGCGCTCGACCACGTTCCGGCTATTTCGTTAATGCCCACGCGCCACGCCAGTTCAATGAGCCGCAGATCATCGAGCAGGCCACCGAGTCCACCGAAGTTGACGTCAGCGAACTGGTGTTCTCCATCCTCGACTCGATCAAAGACCCACAAACCGTCGCCTTCGGCTCGGCCTTCCCAAGCCCGAACCTGTTCCCTCTGCCGCGCCTGGCCCGCTCGCTGGCCAGCGCCAGCCGGGAAATGGACCCACGCATGGTGGTCACCGACCTGTCGCCAGGCAACCCGCAACTGCGGCGGCAGATAGCTCTGCGCTATATGGTCGGCGGTTTGATGTTGCCGATGGAGGAGCTGCTGATCACCAACGGCGCCCTGGAGGCGCTGAACCTGTGCCTGCAAGCCGTCACCGAACCCGGCGATCTGGTAGCGATCGAGGCGCCGGCGTTCTACGCCTGCCTGCAGATTCTTGAACGGTTGAAACTCAAGGCCGTGGAAATTCCCGTTCACCCACGCGAAGGCATCGACCTTGGCGTCCTCGCCCAGACACTGGAGCGGCATCCGGTAAAAGCCTGCTGGTGCATGACCAATTTCCAGAACCCGGTGGGCGCCAGCATGCCGGAGGAAAAGAAGAAACAGTTGGTGGAACTGCTGCGTCAGCATCAGGTGCCACTGATTGAAGATGACGTCTACGCCGAACTCTACTATGCCCAACAGGCACCGAAACCGGCCAAGGCATTCGACACCGATGGCCTGGTGATGCACTGCGGCTCCTTCTCCAAAAGCCTGGCACCGGGGTATCGCATCGGCTGGGTGGCCGCCGGACGCTACGCCCAGAAGATCGAACGGCTCAAGCTGATGACCTCGCTGTGCGCCTCAATGCCGGCGCAGGCAGCCATTGCCGACTACCTGCAGCACGGCGGCTATGACCGCCACCTGCGCAAACTGCGCTATGCCCTGGAAGAACAGCAGAGCGCCATGCTCGCGGCCATTGCCCGGCATTTCCCGGCACAAACGCGGGTCAGCCACCCGGATGGAGGGTACTTCCTGTGGCTGGAATTGCCGGAGCAGATGGACTCCCTGAAGCTCTTTCAGATGGCCTTGGCACAAGGTATCAGCATTGCGCCGGGGCCGATTTTCTCAGCCACTCAGCGCTTTCGTAACTGCATACGATTGAACTACGGCAGCCCTTGGACCGAGCAATCGGAAAAGGCCATGGAGACACTGGGGCGAATCGTCCGCTCGTTCTGATCTGCAGGCGCGTCAGCGCCCACCCCCCAACTCGATAAAACTGCCGGTGGAATAGGAGGCCTTGTCCGACAGCAACCAGATAATGGCCTCGGCCACTTCTTCGGCCCGCCCGCCGCGCCCCATGGGGAGGCTGGCCTCCAGCGTACTGACCCGGTCCGGGTCGCCACTGAGCGCGTGGAAATCGGTGTGAATGTAGCCAGGACGCACGGCGTTGACCCGCACACCTTCACTCGCGACTTCCTTGGCCAGCCCCACGGTAAACGTGTCGAGCGCACCTTTGGAGGCGGCATAATCGACATACTCGTTGGGCGAACCGAGCCGGGCGGCCACCGAAGATACGTTCACGATACTGCCTCCCAGCCCGCCATGGCGGGTCGACATACGCTGCAGCGCGTGTTTGGCGCAGAGCATCGGCCCCACCACATTGGTCTTCATCAGCTTGAGCAGACGGAACTCGGACATGTCCTCAAGCCGGCTGGTGTGCCCGATGGTCCCGGCGTTGTTGACCAGCGCCGTCACCCGCCCCAACTCACTGTCGACCCGATGAAACAACTGAATGACTTCATCTTCGACACTGACATCGGCGCGAACGGCAATCGCCTCGGCACCCAACTCACGGACCTCAGCCAACACACGCTCGGCGGCCTCATCGTCGGCGTGATAGTTGATGCAAACCCGATAGCCCTGAAGCGCCGCAAGACGTGCGGTAGCGGCACCGATGCCACGGCTTGCGCCGGTTATGACGATGACTTGCTGCATGAAAACCCCTTGCCCAAATAACCTTTGCTTAATTAAGGCTAACGCCCCGATCAGGCCGCTGACAACACCTTACAAACCTGTAATCCAACGCTCAGCTTTCTGACAGGCCAAACGGGCTAGAATCGAGCCCTCAGCGTGATCGCTGTCTCCCGCTTCGCCACACCGGGGGATGAGCCAGCGGCAACAGGCCACGCTGCACCTGAACGCCAATTCCGCTATTCTGCCGGCTAACCGCTGGGCACTCGAACACACGTGACACACCAGCGTCTGGATCTGGAGATTAACCATGCTGACCAAGAAAATCGCCCTGTTTGGCCTGCTGGCCTTCAGCACCCTGACTCAAGCCGGCCAGACCATTGATGTCTACCGCGACCCCAACTGCGGTTGCTGCAAGGAATGGATCAGCCACCTGCGTGACAACGGTTTCACAGTCAATGACCATGTCGAGCCGAACATGAGCGCGGTCAAGGAACGCCTGGGCGTTGCCCCCCGCCTGGCCTCATGCCACACCGGTGTGATCGACGGCAAGTTCGTCGAGGGCCACGTACCCGCCGAACAGGTCAAACTGCTGGCCAAGCGCTCCGACCTGAAAGGCCTGGCCGTCCCAGGCATGCCAATGGGGTCACCCGGCATGGAAATGGGAGACCACAAAGACGCCTACCAGGTCATCGGCCTGACCAAGGACGGCACTGACGAAGTGGTCGCTACGTACTGATCGCGTGTTCATGCTCAGCCACTGGGGGCTGTTTCTCAGTGCTTTTGCGGCAGCGACGCTGCTGCCCATGCAGTCCGAAGCCGTATTGGTGGGTTTGCTGATTGGCGAGCCCGATGCGGTGCTCAGCCTGCTACTGATTGCCACACTCGGTAATGTGCTGGGTTCGATCGTCAACTGGTTGCTGGGCCGCGGTATCGAACAGCTACGCGACAAACGCTGGTTTCCGTTCAAGCCCGAGCAACTGGACAAGGCCCAGCAGCGCTACCAACGTTACGGTCAATGGTCGCTGTTGCTGAGCTGGATGCCGGTGATCGGCGACCCGCTAACCCTGATTGCCGGGGTAATGCGCGAGCCGTTCTGGCGCTTCCTGTTACTCGTCAGTGTGGCCAAGGGTGGTCGCTACCTGATACTTGCGCTGCTCACCCTTGGCTGGATACACCGTTGATACTGGCACCGCACTAGCCCCAGATCTGCTCCTCTGTCCAGCCCAGTTCGGCAAAGTCCTGAGCCCTTAGCTCAGACTCCTGCGCACAGAAAAACTCATCGAGTTGCGGCGGCGGCACTTCGGTTTCGGCAAGCATGGCGTGCACCTGGCCACGGTGGTGGATCTGGTGCTGAAACAGGTGCGCCAGCAGACGCAAGCGCTGCTCACACTGCACACGATCAGGCCGCACGATACTGACTTCACGCTGCAATTGATGATCGTGCAACTGGCTGCAGTAGGCGATCAGCCGATGATCGACCTGCGCCTGCTCGCGCTGCAACTGGTCACAGCTCTCAAACGCCTCCAGTGGTTCGAAGAGCCCTTCTGCCTCGATGTCCGGCGGCTCGCCACGGTGCTCACGCTCCAAGGCCTGAAGGTAGAACGAGTCGACCTGCAGAATGTGCTCAAGCGTTGCCTTGATCGATGGAAAAAAACCGCAGCGTGGCGCGACGAAATCATCCTGAGTCAATTGCTGACAGGCTTTGTACAAGCGGTGATTGGCCCAGGCATTGTTGTAGGCCATGGTCAGCAGGTGGTGCGACAGTGGCTCGGCCATGATCGGCTCCTCAACAGAAGCGTTGCAGTTGCATCTCCCGCAAGCGACTCAACGTACGCCGGAACGGGAACTCGAGATACCCTTGAGTGTAGAGCGCTTCCAGCGGTACCTGCGCCTCCAGGTACAACGCCACCCGACGGTCGTAACATTCATCGACCAATGCAATGAAGCGCCGCACACCATCATCCTGTACCGATAACTGTGGCAACTCGCGGTCACCTGCAGCAACCCGCTCAACCCCGTCCTCAGTACCCCGGGCAATTTTTGCCGGGCGCTGAGCCGCGCCGAGGGCAGGCACCTCGCCAAGCAGAATCGTCTGGAAGCGGTCGCACAAGGCCATGAACTCCGGCGCGGCCATCGGCTGCTCGCACAAGTCGGCGTAGCGACACCAGAGCACCTGGTCGCTGCGTTGCACTACCTGCACGCTGCGGTGCTCTACGCGCAGGGGTTCGGCTGACCATTGGGCATCACCACAAAGGCTCGCAAACACCGCCCCCAGTACACTGCTCTCGCCAGGCTGGCGCACCCAATAGCGCTGTTTGGCCACCCCAGGGTGCAGGCGGTGATCCTGCCCGCCGTCCACAGCGACGACCTGCATATGCTGCTCGATCGCCGCGATGGCCGGCAGAAAGCGCTCACGGTTGAAGCCATCATGGTAGAGCTGCTGCGGTGGCTGGTTAGAGGTGGCAACGATGACTACCCCCTCATCGAACAGCACCTGGAACAGTCCACCCAGAATGATCGCATCACCAATATCGTTGACGAACAACTCGTCGAAGCAGAGCACCCGGATCTCGTCAGCCAAGGCGCGCGCCAAGGCCCGTAGCGGATCAGCCGTACCGTTGAGCTGGAACAGACGCTGGTGCACCCAACGCATGAAGTGGTGAAAATGCTGGCGCCGTGCCGGCTGCTTCAGGCTGCGATGAAACTGGTCCATCAGCCAGGTTTTGCCACGCCCCACCGGCCCCCACAGGTAGACGCCACGTGCTGACGCACCCTGTTCTACAGCGTCGAAACAGGCTTGCAGGGCTGTCGCCGCCTGCAGTTGGGCTGCATCGGCGACAAAGCCGTTACAGGCGACCGCCTGTTGGTAGAACTGCAACGGTGAAGCTTCGCTGAAGCCAGACATCAGGAGCGTCTCAGGCAAAACGCCAAGCCTACCGCCGTGCAGTGCCTGAGCGCCAGCCTTCCCCTGCCCTCAGTGCAGTTACGGTACACGCCTGGAGTCGCGTGGCGGACGCGAAGGCTCCAGATTCGGCACCTGCTGTTCCCGGCGCAGGTTATCGCCATTACCGATGCCCCGGTTTTCCAGGGTCGGCGGGCGCGGATTGGGTTGGGTAGACGGCCCAGGAACTGGCGGCATGGCCGGCACGCTACCTTGTCGGCTGTTCGGGTTGGCTCTACGGATCGGGCTGTTGTAAGGATTATCGGGTTGTGCAGCCAGGTACAACGGAGCAGCCGGTTGCGCCTGCGCGGTTGCCGCCAGAAACAGACTCAAGCCAAGCACCTGCACGCCTAGCCATGATGTGTTCATCGAATCACCTCCACAACGCGTTGAGCCCAATCGTTGGATAGCTCGGAACACTACAGGTTCAGCGACAAACCTGTGGTTTGCTGTTCACATCGACTACCACCACCCCGGTGTATTTGCCACACTGAGCCTGTGCCCTATTACCGAGGACTGCCCATGTTCCGTACCTTGCGTCAAACCTTGAGCGTGCTGCTGATCCTGGCCTTGAGCGCGTGCGCGCTGTTTCAGGGGCGTGACCCGGTAAACATCAGCGTCATCGGTATCGAACCGCTACCGGGACAAGAGCTTGAACTGCGCATGGCCGTCAAGCTGCGTATCCAGAACCCCAACGAAACCCCTATCAACTACAACGGCATCGCCCTGAACCTTGAGGTCAATGGTCAACCACTGGCAGCCGGGGTCAGCAATCAGCGCGGCAGCGTTGCTCGCTACAGCGAGGACATACTGGTGGTACCGGTAAGCATCACCGCCTTTTCCATGCTGCGCCAGGCGTATGGATTAGGTCAGGCGCGCAGCCTCGATGGCCTGCCGTATGAGTTACGCGGCAAACTGGCCAGCGGGCCACAGGGTACCGTGCGCTTTACCAACCGCGGGCGCCTGAACCTGCCAGAACCCACAAGCAGTGTCTGGTAGCCGCAGGCTTTGCAAGGTTGTAGAGACGGCTGTCACCAATGTCAGCGTGACGCAGCCATCAGCTTGTTGACTTCACTGCGCACCATGTTGGCGTATTCGGGCGGGGACATGCCGTCCAGCTCCGTGCGCACCCACTCGGCCCACTTGCCCTTGCGGCGTGGCTTTTCGCCGATCAGTCGTGCAGCCTCGCCCTTGGCTTTGCCCAGGCTGGTCTGCCAGAGTTCGAACAGCCGGGACTTCTCGTCTTCGATCTGTGCCCGTTCGGCAAAACTCTTGTTGGCCAGATTGAAACTCATGAGGACTTCCTACCGCTTGAAAATGGGCGTTATCTTACACTGTAGCCGCTGGCGTCGGCCAAACCCCTGCAACTTTCCGCGACGCCAGCATCCATCGATCAATGTTCACCAAAATAGAGGAAGCGTTCATGGCCAGGAAAATCACTGTGCAAGCCGATACCGAGCAGATCAAGGATCAGGCCTTCAGTGAGTTGCAGGCGCTGATTGAAGAATCGGAAAGGCTGCTGAGAGACAGCGCCACGCTGGTTGGCGAAGAGGCCGAGACCTTGCGAACCCAGGTCGGCCAGAAACTCAAGCAGGCGCGCCATGCGATGAACGCTGTCGGTGAGCGTGCGAAACCGGTCGTCGAAGCGACTGAAACCTACATCGGTGGCCACCCTTGGCAGACCGTAGCGATTTCGGCCGGGGTCGGCCTGATCGTCGGCCTGCTGCTGGGACGTCGCGGTTAACGCCTGCAAGCAACAACTGCGCGACCGTCAGGGCCCGCGCAGTTGCAGCGGGTCGACCTGTGCGCAGGCAATCGCCATGCCCACCAACTCCGGCAGGTGTTCGGCCTGCATACGCTTCATGACTCGAGAGCGGTACAAGTCGACCGTCTTCACACTGACAGCCAACTGCTCAGCAATTTCCCGGTTGGTAAACCCTTGCACCAACGGCAGGAACACATCACGTTCACGCGGGGTAAGGCTGTCAATGCGTGCCTGCACCGCATCACGCTGACTGCTGCCAGCCTGCGCCCGGTGAGAGCGCCCCAGGGCATCTTGAACGCTGTCCAGCAACAACTGATCGTTATAGGGCTTTTCGATAAAATCACAGGCCCCGGCCTTGAAGGCTCGTACCACGATCGGCACATCGGCATGACCGCTGAGAAAGATGATGGGCAAATCGAGCCCACGCGCCCGCAACGCTTCCTGCACGCTTAGCCCGCCCATACCTGGCATTCGCACATCAAGCAGCACACACGCTGGCAGACACGCGTCACAGGCATCCAGAAAGGCCTGGCCACTGGTGAACGGCAATGCCTGAAGGCCCACCGACTCCAACAGCCAGACCGTGGAATCGAGCATGCCCTGATCGTCATCGACCACGTAAACCTTCGGTTCCTGCATCAAGACCTCTTGTTCAGACAGTAGCTGCCGGCGCCAGCCGACAACACAGAATCAATCCGCCGCCATCGCCCGGACTGGCCTGCAGCGTTCCACCAAAACCCTCGACGATACTGCGGCTCATGCTCAAACCCAAGCCAAGCCCCTCCGGCTTGCTGGTATTGAACGGGGTGAAGATGCCGTCGAGCCGCTCCGCAGCCACACCCGGCCCCTGGTCGCACACCCGGATCGTCAACCACCCTGCCTCTAGTACAGCACTCAGCAGCACACGAGAAGGCCGCCCGGGCTGTTGCTCGCGGTTAGCCTCGAACGCATTGCGCAGCAGATTGAGCAAGACCTGCTCAAGGAGGATGCGGTCGGCGTAAACCGGCGGCAGATTGTGCGCCATACGCTGGTCGATCGTCACCTGTGCTTGATTGGCTTCCCACGCACACAAGCGCACGGCTTCACGGGCAACCTCGGCGATATGCAAGGCTTGCAGGCGGCGCGGCTCCTTGCGCAAAAAGGCACGCAGGCGCTTGATCACTTCAGCCGCATGAGTGGCCTGTTCATTGATCCGCTGCAAGCCCTGGGCTACACGCTGCACAGCCTTGGGGTCGTGCTCCAGTGTCTGCAGATAGCGCTGACTGGCACTGGCGTAATTCACCACGGCGGCCAGCGGCTGGTTGATCTCATGGGCGATCCCCGACGCCAGCTCACCCAGGGTGACCAAGCGCGCAGTATGCGCCAGTTCGTCCTGATGTCGACGCTGCTGAGCTTCGCGCAGTTCGCGCTCCGTCATGTCCCGCGCCACCAGCGAGTAATAGCGCTCACCGCCGTTGGCACGATGAGCCAACAGTACCAGCGACACCGGAAACAGGCTGCCGCCGCCGCAAGGCTTGAAGGTCGCTTCGCACTGCCAGACGCCCTCGCGTTCGGCCTGTTGCCAACCTTCAGCATCCAGGCGCTGCACGGCCTCATCATCGAGCACATCACGAAGGCCCGGTGCCGCCTGCTGTTCAACCAGCCCCAGTGCACGCCGTGCCGAACGATTAAGGTAGGTGAGTTGCCCCGCCGGGTCGGTAAACAACACCAGATCCGTGTTGGCTTCTACCACCTCGGCCAGTCGTCGCAAGTTCTCCTGAGCCTCAACCCGAAGGGTAATCTCACGGGAAACACTGATCACTTCCACCACCGCGCCGGTGTAGGTTTCCCGGATCGCCCGGCTGGCAATCTCAAACCATCGGTAATGGCCATCCCGGTGGCGGACACGACAGGTCATGGTCTGATAACCATCCTGCTCCAGTGCCTCGCCAGCCTGGGGTAGCGACTGCAAGCAGTCATGAGGATGAAACAGGCTCTGCACGGCAACACCACGCAGCTCTTCAGGCCAGTAACCGAGCAAACGGTAGGATGCCGGCGACGCATCAAGGAAACACCCATCGGGCGTGTGCCGAGAAATCAGGTCGGTAGTGTTCTCGGTAATCAGCCGATAGAGCCGTCGAGCCTGGCTGGCATCGCGCACACTCTGGCGCTCGGCGGTCGCGTCACGGCAGCGGGCGATCACCTGACGGCAATCATCTGAAGGGATCAGCGTCCATAGCAGAATACGCTCGCCAACCTGCGCTTCTACCTCGGCAATAGCCCGATCCTGAAACAGGCAGGCCTGGATCAAGGCGGCGTAGTTGGAGGGCAGCACCGTCGCCGGGGAGCGCCCCAGGGCCAGCGCCTCAAACGCCGGATTAGCGCTGAGCAGCCGCGCCGCCGCATCGAGTATGAGCGTAGGCTGCGGGTCCTTGGCAAACAAGGCAGTCGTCGATAGCGTCAAGAATAGGTCCGTTTTTTATAGTATAAGTACCATATTGCTATAGTCTAGCTTCCATATACTATGGCGTTTCGAGTAAAAAATGCGACACCCAGCGGGCCACGATCTCGCTGTAGAAACCTGATCAGAGCTAACAATCAGCCAACGGGGGTTTCAGTTCGCCAAGCGCGGCTGCCTCCTGCACAGGACACTGTCATGTCGATCTACGAACAAGGCCTCGCGCCCGCCTCTGTCAATCACACTGCCCTTACTCCCCTGAGTTTCATCGAGCGCACGGCCGCTGTCTATGGGCAATATCCTGCCGTCATCCATGGCTCGATCCGCCGTAACTGGCAAGACACGTATGCCCGGTGCCGACGCCTTGCCAGCGCTCTGGCCGGCCGTGGCATCGGAAAAGGCGACACCGTTGCCGTCATGCTGCCCAACATTCCGGCAATGCTGGAGGCACACTTCGGCGTGCCAATGATCGGCGCCGTACTGAACACCCTTAACGTGCGCCTGGATCACGAGGCCATCGCGTTCATGCTTGAGCATGGCGAAGCCAAGGTACTGATCACCGACCGCGAGTTCCACTCGGTGATCACTGCAGCACTGGCCCTGCTGAAGAACCCACCACTGGTCATTGACGTTGATGACCCGGAGTATGGCGAAGGCTGTGCGGTCAGTACGCTGGATTACGAGGCCTTCCTCGCTGAAGGCGACCCGGACTACGACTGGACCTGGCCGGAAGACGAATGGCAGGCCATCTCGCTCAACTACACATCCGGTACTACCGGCAACCCCAAAGGCGTGGTTTACCACCATCGGGGCGCCTACCTGAACTCGCTGGGCAACCAGATCACCTGGGCAATGGGCAACCACCCGGTCTACCTCTGGACCCTGCCGATGTTCCACTGCAACGGTTGGTGCTATCCGTGGATCGTCACTGCCCTGGCCGGCACCCATGTATTCCTGCGCCGGGTAGACCCACAGAAAATCCTGACCATGATTCGCGAGCATCAGGTCACTCACCTGTGCGGTGCACCTATTGTGCTCAACGCACTGATCAACATGCCCGACACGGCCAAAGCCGCCATTGACCACCCCGTCAATGCCATGGTTGCCGGCGCTGCGCCACCGGCCAAAGTGATTGGCGCGGTCGAGGAAATGGGCATCAAGGTGACCCACGTCTACGGCCTGACTGAAGTGTATGGCCCGGTCACCGTATGTGCCTGGCATAGCGAGTGGGACGAAAAGCCACTGTATGAGCGCGCCCGCATCAAGTCACGCCAGGGCGTTCGCTACGTCACGCTTGAAGGCCTGATGGTCGCCGACCCACAAACCCTGGAGCCTGTACCGCGCGATGGCAACACCATCGGCGAGATCTTCATGCGCGGCAACACCGTCATGAAAGGCTACCTGAAAAACCCGACTGCCACTGCTGAGGCGTTCCGTGGCGACTGGTTCCACACCGGCGACCTCGCCGTCTGGCACCCGGACGGCTATGTTGAGATCAAGGACCGGTTGAAAGACATCATTATCTCGGGCGGCGAGAACATCTCGACCATCGAGGTTGAAGACACGCTGTACCGCCACCCTTCGGTACTTGAAGCCGCGGTGGTCGCTCGTCCCGATGAAAAATGGGGTGAAACCCCGTGCGCCTACATCACGCTGAAAGGCCACTGCCAGGACACCACCGAAGACGAGATCATCGCCTTCTGCCGCGAGCACCTGGCCGGTTTCAAATTGCCGAAGACGGTGATTTTCAGTGAGCTGCCAAAAACCTCAACCGGCAAGATTCAAAAGTACTTGCTGCGTGACTGGGCAAAAGCGCTCTGATCCCTACCCACCCGATTTCTGCGAGACCCGCGATGCCTGAGTTCAATGCACCACTGCGCGACATGCGCTTCGTCCTTCATGAGGTTTTCCAGGGCCCTGCCCTTTGGGCCCGCCTGCCAGCACTGGCCGGCGCGGTCGATGCAGAGACTGCCGATGCGATCCTTGAGGAGGCGGCGAAGATTACCGGCCAGTTGATTGCCCCGCTCAACCGCAGTGGCGATGAAGAGGGTGTCGGCTTCGAGGCAGGCGCTGTGACCACACCGCAAGGCTTCAAGGAAGCCTGGCAGACCTACCGCGATGGCGGCTGGGTAGGCCTGGCCGGGAACCCGGCGTATGGCGGCATGGGCATGCCAAAGATGCTGGCCGTGCAGTTTGAGGAAATGCTGTATGCCGCCAACTGCAGTTTCAGCCTTTACTCGGCCTTGAGTGCCGGTTGCTGCCTGGCCATTGACGCTCACGCCAGCGAAGCCTTGAAAGCCACCTACCTGCCGCCGCTCTACAGCGGCGAATGGGCTGGCACCATGTGCCTGACCGAGCCTCATGCCGGTACTGACCTGGGCATCATCCGCAGCAAGGCTGAACCTCAGGCTGATGGCAGCTACGCCATCAGCGGCACCAAGATCTTCATCACCGGTGGCGATCAGGACCTGACCGAGAATATCGTTCACCTGGTACTGGCCAAGTTGCCCGATGCCCCGGCTGGGCCGAAAGGCATCTCACTGTTCCTGGTGCCCAAACGCATGGTTAACGCGGATGGCAGCCTGGGTGCAACCAACGCCGTCAGTTGTGGCTCGGTAGAGCACAAGATGGGCATCAAGGCCTCCGCGACCTGCGTCATGAACTTCGACGGCGCGATTGGTTACCTTGTCGGTGAAGAAAACCGTGGCCTGGCCGCCATGTTCACCATGATGAATTACGAGCGTCTGTCCATCGGTATCCAGGGCATCGGCTGCGCCGAAGCCTCATACCAGAATGCCGCCACCTACGCCCGCGACCGTCTGCAAAGCCGCGCCGCCGGAGGCCCGCAGGCGAAAGACAAGATTGCCGACCCGATCATCGTTCACCCGGATGTACGGCGCATGCTGCTGACCATGCGCGCACTGACCGAAGGTGGTCGCGCCTTCGCCACCTACGTCGGCCAGCAACTGGACATCAGCAAATACGGTGAAGACGCCGCCGAGTGTGATTCTGCACAGCGCCTGGTCGCACTGCTGACTCCCGTAGCCAAGGCGTTCTTCACCGACACTGGCCTGGAAAGCTGCGTGCTGGGCCAACAAGTGTTTGGTGGGCACGGCTATATCCGCGAGTGGGGCCAGGAACAGCTGGTACGTGATGTGCGGATCGCACAAATCTACGAGGGGACCAACGGCATCCAGGCACTGGACCTGCTCGGTCGCAAGGTAGTTGCCGATGGCGGCCAGTCGCTGGCGATCTTCGCCCGGGAAATCCGCGCCTTCTGCGAAACCGCAGCACCGTTCAGCGAGCCATTGCTGCAAGCCTTGGCCCAACTGGAAAGTACCAGCCAGTGGCTTTGCCAGCAGGCCGTCAAGGACCCGAATGCGGTGGGTGCTGCTTCGGTTGAATACCTGCATATGTTTGGCTATGTAGCCTACGCCTACATGTGGTCGCGAATGGCAGCCACCGCACACGAGAACCGTGCGCAGGATCCGGCCTTCTATCAGGCCAAGCTCGCCACCGCAGCGTTCTACTTTGAGCGCCTGCTGCCACGCGTGCTCTCGCTGCACGCCAGCATTCGCGCTGGCAGCACGACGCTCTACACGCTGTCCGCCGAGCAGTTCTAAGGCGGGCCACCAACGGGGCCTTGGTGCGCAGGTACCAAGGCCCCGTTGTCTTGTCTGAAAGAGACGTCCATTTGATTGCCCGCTGTATCACGCGCAAGAATGATGGTCCGTCGCGTTCGACCTACAGCACCATGGCCGCCACCCAGCCAAAGGCCAACAGCGGCAAATTGTAGTGAATAAAGGTTGGAACCACCGTGTCCCAGATATGGTGATGCTGCCCATCGACGTTCAACCCGGAGGTTGGCCCCAAGGTCGAATCCGACGCCGGCGAACCGGCATCACCCAGCGCGCCAGCGGTGCCAACGATGCACACGGTAGCCACAGGATCGAAGCCCAACTGCACGCACAGAGGGACGAAGATCGCCGCCAGGATCGGTACGGTCGAAAACGACGAGCCGATGCCCATGGTGACCAGCAGCCCAACCAGCAGCATCAGCAATGCACCGACCCCTTTGCTGTGATCGATCCAGACCGCCGATGCCTCGACCAGTGTTTTCACCTCGCCTGTGGCCTTCATTACCTCGGCAAAACCCGACGCCGCAATCATGATGAAACCAATCATGGCCATCATTTTCATGCCTTCGGTAAACAGGCCGTCAGTCTCCTTCCAGCGGACAATGCCCGACAGCGAGAAAATCAGGAAACCGGCCATGGCACCGATGATCATTGAGTCCAGCCATAGCTGGATAATGAACGCGGCAGCGATGGCACAGCCGGCTACCAGCAGTGTCAGCGGGTTGTAACGTACTGCGACCTGCTCGACCTGCTCGATCTTTTCCAGGTCATAGGCGCGTTTTTTTCGATAGCTGAAGAACACCGCCAGCAACAGGCCAAAAAGCATGCCCGCCGCCGGAATGGCCATGGCATGGGTCACGTTGACGCCACTCACATCCACACCGCTGCGGCTGACATTCGCCAACAGAATTTCATTAAGGAAAATGTTGCCGAAACCAACAGGCAGGAACATGTAGGGCGTGATCAAGCCAAAGGTCATGACGCAGGCCACCAACCGACGATCAATCGACAACCGGGTCAGCACATACAACAGTGGCGGCACCAGCAGTGGAATAAACGCGATATGGATCGGCAGAATGTTCTGGGAAGAAATGGCCACCACCAGTAGCAGTGAAATCAGCAGCCATTTGACCTTGCCGCCTTCATTGCCACGCTGTTGATCGAACATTGCCAGCGCCCTGTCTGCCAGTGCGTGCGCCAACCCCGACTTGGCAATGGCCACGGCAAAGGCCCCGAGCAATGCATAAGACAGTGCTACCGTTGCACCACCGCCCAGGCCACCGTTGAACGCCTTCAAGGTGCCCTCGATACCAAGACCACCTGCCAGCCCGCCGGCCAAGGCACCGATGATCAGCGCAATCACCACATGCACGCGGGACAGGCTCAATATCAGCATGATGCCGACCCCGGCAATTACTGCATTCATTCCAGAGACCTCTTGAAAACCAGACAAAAAGCGTGCGCTTCGGCAACGGGATGGCCCGGCCGAACGAATTAGTATTTTTATGGAGGGCGCACACTCTGAAGCAGACACCCCGCCTTGTCAAAGCAGGGGCCCCGAACGGGGTCGCCTGAACATCCGAAAATGACGCTTTTCAATTGAGCGTTTAAATAAAGAAACAGTATTGGCGGCCGTTACAGTCGATAGCCTCAATCATTTTTGATTCAAAGGACTTCGCCATGTCGCTCAGACAACTTTCCATTCAATGGAAAATCACCCTGCTGGCCGGACTTTGCCTCGCGAGCATTGTCACCCTGCTGGTAGGACTTTCGTTGTACCGCATGGAACACAACTCCGACCTGGTCAAGGCCAGCAGCATGCAGATGCTGACTGAAGCTGCCCAGGCTCGCATCGAGTCTCAGGGCGAAGTCCAGGCCTCAAGCATCCGTCGTCAATTCATGGACGCCTACCAGTACGGTGCCGGTTTCGCCCGCCAGGTCCTGTTCCTGCGCGAGCAGTCCGAAAAGCGCTTCCTGGATGCGTTCGACCTGCGTGAAGACATGACCCGCCAAGTGCGCTCGGCATTGCAGGCAAACCCCGAACTGCTGGGCCTGTCGCTCGTCTTCGACCCCAATGCACTGGATAACAAAGACGCGCTGTTCATTGGCCAGAAGGACTTGGGCAGTAACGAAACAGGTCGTTTTGCGCTGTACTGGTCACAGCCAACACCAGGCAATCTGGTGTCCATGGCATTGCCCGAACATGACATCAACGACACCAGCGTCGGCCCGAGCGGGGAACCCGCCAACACCTGGTTCGCCTGCCCACGCAGCACTCGCCAACCGTGCGTGGTTGAACCGTACTTTTATGAGATCAACGGTCAACAGGTGCTGATGACCAGCATCGTCTACCCGCTGATCGTGGCCGACAAGGTCGTTGCCTCTCTCTCAGTCGACATCAATCTCAACAGCCTGCAAGGGCTCAGCCAGCAAGCCAGCCGCAGCCTGTATGAAGGCCGTACCCAGGTCGGGATCCTCAGCCCTGTCGGCCTGTTGGCAGGCTACAGCCCTGACGCGAGCAAACTGGCCCAGCGCTTTGAACAGGTCGACAGCGCCAACGGCGCCGAACTGGTTCGCCTGCTGGCCGATACCAGCGCCATGCACAGCATCCACCACAACAACCGCTTGAAGGTACTGGCGTCGTTTGCCCCCATCCCAGGCGCCAAGTCATGGGGCGTATTACTGGATGTGCCTGAAAGCGCACTGACAGGCCCGGCCGAAGCACTTAAAGCGGAGCTGGATCAACGCAACACCAGCGGCACCTTGATCGAGCTGGGGCTTGGCCTGCTGGCGGCACTGGTGGGCCTGCTACTCGTCTGGTTGATGGCCCGCAGCGTCACCCGCCCTATCCTCGGTGTTGCAGCGATGCTCAAGGACATTGCCAGTGGCGAAGGCGACCTGACCCGCCGCCTGAACTACGACAAACGTGACGAGCTGGGTGAGTTGGCCGGTTGGTTCAACCGTTTCCTGGACAAGTTGCAGCCGACCATTGCAGAGGTCAAACAGTCGGTTCAGGCAGCCCGTAATACTGCCGACCAGTCTTCGGCGATTGCCAGCCAGACCAGTGCCGGCATGGAACAGCAGTACCGCCAGGTCGACCAGGTGGCTACCGCCTCCCACGAGATGAGTGCCACCGCGCAGGACGTCGCTCGCAGCGCAGCACAAGCCGCTCAAGCGGCCCGCGAGGCGGATCAGGCCACCCGCCAGGGCCTGGCAGTTATCGACCTAACAACCAGCAGCATCGACACCCTGGCGGCCGATATGAGCTCTGCCATGCGCCAAGTCGAAGGCCTGGCCGAAAACAGTGAAAAGATTGGCTCGGTGCTGGAAGTGATTCGCTCGATCGCCGAGCAGACCAACCTGCTGGCCCTGAACGCGGCCATCGAGGCGGCCCGGGCGGGTGAAGCCGGTCGCGGCTTCGCCGTTGTCGCCGATGAAGTGCGCAACCTGGCGCGACGCACGCAGGAGTCGGTCGAAGAAACCCGTCAGGTCATCGAGCAGCTCCAGGCCGGTACGCATGACGTCGTGGGCGCGATGGACAGCAGCCACCGCCAGGCCCAGGGCAGCGTCGAACACGTCAGCCAAGCCGTCATCGCCCTGCGCCAGATCGGTGATGCCGTCACGGTCATCACCGACATGAACCTGCAGATTGCCAGCGCGGCCGAGGAGCAAAGTGCGGTGGCCGAAGAGATCAACAACAACGTCGCAACCATTCGCGACGTTACCGAATCGTTGGCCGGTCAGGCCAATGAGTCGGCACGGGTCAGCCAGTCACTCAACAGCCTGGCCAACCAGCAGCAAGGCCTGATGGATCAGTTCCGGGTGTGACAACCTACCCCGTAGCGGCTGCCCAGCCGCTACGGGGCGACCTGCCGCTTGCCTTGGCGTGGCAACTCAATACTGACACGCAATCCTCCCATGGGACTGTCCTGCAAGCTCATGCGCCCGCCCCAGGCGTCGACGATATCGCGCACAATGCCCAACCCCAGGCCATGACCATCGACCTGCTCGTCCAACCGAGCACCGCGGTTTAACACCTCATCACGCAAATGTTCCGCGATACCCGGGCCATCGTCGTCGACCCACAGCACATAACCCTCGGCACACTCCTGAATAGTGACGCACACCTCTGCGAAAGCCCACTTGCAGGCGTTATCCAGAAGGTTGCCGAGGAGCTCCAACAAGTCTTCACGGTCCCAGGGCAAGAGCAGGCCCGGCGCCGAGACATGGTTGAGGATAAGCGCCTGGCCATGAATCATGTTCAAGGTTGAAAGCAGCCCTGGCAGTTCGGCATCACAATCGAACTGAGCCCCTGGCAAGGCATCACCTGCCAACCTCGCACGGTTCAGTTCCCGCCCCAACCGTTGCTGAATCTGCTCAAGTTGCTCACGCAACTGTTCACGGATTTCGGGGTGATCGTTGAGCTTCTCGCTGGAGGCCAGGCTGAGCAACACCGCGAGGGGCGTCTTGAGTGCATGCCCAAGGTTTCCCAAGGCATTTCGTGAACGCCTGAGGCTGTCTTCAGTGTGGGCCAGCAGGTGGTTGATCTGCGCAACCAGAGGCTCCAGCTCTGTCGGCACTTGCGTATCGAGCTGAGAGCGCTTGCCCTGCTGGAGCTGGGCAATCTGTTCGCGCGTACGCTCCAGAGGTCGCAGGGATCGGGTAACGGTTATTCGCTGAAGTATCAGGATCAGCAACAGGGCTATCAGCCCCATTCCCAATCCGATCTGCTGCATGCGCCGAAAGCCATCGCGTACGGGGGTATAGTCTTGCGCCACGCTGATGGAGATCAGTTGGCCCAGGCGCCGATAGTCTGCACGCAGCACCAGCAGCTGCTGCCCCTCAGGGCCAAGCTGCAGCCCCGCGTGCAAGCCTGGGGTTTTCGGCATGGGCATGTCCATGTCCCACAGGGAACGGGAACGCCAGCTGCCGCCCTCAAAATCAACGCGGAAGTAATAGCCGGAAAATGGCCGTTTGTATGCAGAGGATACCCGTCGCTCATCCAGATCCAGGCCGGACTGGCCGCGCCCCAATGCAACCAGAAGGTTCTCACTCTCTTTGCGCAACCCGGTTTCCAGGTAGCGTTGCAGCCCGACCTCGAACAACCACAAACTCAACTGAGCCAGTACCAGCCCCACGACGACCAGTACGCCAACCAGGCCGAGGCTCAAACGCGCCTGAATCGACTTCACTGCCCCACTCCACCGAAGCGGTAGCCTTGGCCACGGCGGGTTTCGATCACACTGCGACCGAGCTTGCGACGCAGGTGATTGACATGAACCTCCAGAACATTGGAGTCGCGCTCGGTTTCACCATCGTAGAGGTGCTCAGCCAGGTGGCTCTTCGAAAGGATCTGCTGAGGGTGCAGCATAAAGTAGCGTAACAACCGAAACTCAGCCGCAGTCAGTTGCACGTCTTCACCATTGCGCGTCACGCACTGGCGACCTTCATCCAGGTGCAAACCCGCCGACTCCAGCTTTGGCTGGTTGGCCAGGCCACGCGCACGACGCAACAACGACTGAATGCGCAGTTGCAGTTCTTCGGGGTGAAAAGGCTTGGTCAGGTAATCATCGGCTCCAGCCTTGAGCCCTTCAATACGCTCAGCCCAGGAATCGCGGGCCGTCAGGATCAGCACAGGCGTAGCCAGCCCGCCGGAACGCCACTGTGCCAGAACCTCAAGCCCAGGCAGCCCGGGTAGGCCAAGGTCCAGAATGATCGCGTCATAGGGCTCGCTCGCGCCTTGATACACCGCATCACGCCCGTCAGCCAGCCAATCGACTGCGTAGCCCTGACGCTGTAGACCCGCAGTCAGCTCATCGGCCAGCGGAACATTGTCCTCGACCAGTAGCAAACGCATCAGTCGTCTTCCTCATCTTTGAGCAGCGCACCGGAGGCCGCATCGAGTTTGATTTCACGCACGACACCTTCGGTGGTCAGCAATTCCACTTCATAGACATACTGGTTGTGTTTCTCCTCCAGCTCGGCCTCCAACAGCCTCGCCCCGGGATGTCGGCCCAGGGCTTGTTGCATCAACTGCTCGAGCGGCAGGATGACGCCCTGCTGACGTAAATGCAGGGCTTCATCCTGATCAAGGTCACGGGCCAGCACTTGCGCACAGTACGCTGAAAGTATGAGCAGCAGCGCCAAGCCCGTTCGAGAAACGTGTTTCATCACTTGTCCTGATGGTCCTTGAGGACTGCACCGGTAGTTGCATCCAGGTCCACATCCCACTCTACGTTCTGGGCATCACGCAGTTCGACCTTATAGATGTAACGGCCGTAGGCGTCTTCCAGTTCAGTGTCCGTCACCGTTGCACCTGGGTGCTTGGCCAAGGCGGCAGCATTGAGCTTCTCGAAGGACTGAATCTTGTTCTCCTGAACCAGCTTCATCGCTTGGTCCGGCCCCAGGTCTTTCGCCATGGCAATGTTGGCGGTCAGGGCAAGGGCAGCGGTGGCGAACAGGGCAGTCAACGTTTTCATAGTGCATCTCCATAAAGGTTAATCTTGTCCACGGGGAGCAGAATAACGAACTGGACTTAATTCAAACTGAAAATGGCTGGCCCCATGATAGCGCAGCACTACCCCGCTAATGCCTGGCGTTCTCTATAATCAGCGCCTCTGACTGCGAGGTCCGTATGAGTGCGATCCATATCAAGTATCCGGCGCTAACCTTCAAAGCAGGCACGCAAGCCTTTGCCAGGTTACGTCAGCGCCCCTTGCAGGCAGCGGATGTGGGCATCGTGCCCGGCGCTGCGGGTGGCCCAAAAGCACTCGGTATTCAGGGCCTTGATCTGGCATTGTTCGGGCAATGGCTACCTTCAGCCCCGCGTGAACGGTCATTGATCGGCGCCTCTATTGGCTCCTGGCGCTTCGCCAGTGCCTGCCTCCCCCAGCCTGCGCAAGCGCTACGCCGTCTAGGGGCGCTGTACACAGCCCTGGACTTTCCAAAAGGTGTAACCCAGGAGGACGTCAGCCTGAGTTGTCATCGAATGCTTGATGCGCTGCTTGAAGGACGCGATGCACAGATCCTAGACAATCCGCTCTATCGACTGAATATCATGCTGGTCAAGAGCCATGGCTTGCTCGCGCACGATCAGCGCGCTCGATTGGGCGCAGGGCTATCCGCTGTGATTGCCGACAATCTACTCGGGCGCTCGCGCTTGGCTCGGCATTTTGAACGGATCATCCTCCATGATGCCCGCCTTACTCCGCCTCTACAGCCACTGAACGACTTTCCGTCACGGTTGCTGCCGCTGAGTACCACCAATCTACGCCAAGCCCTGCTGGCTTCTGGCTCGATTCCGATGGTGATGGAAGGTGTACGCGACATACCAGGTGTCGGCCGCGGGACCTTTCGCGATGGTGGCCTACTCGACTACCACCTCGACTTACCCTACAACGGTGACGACATAGTCCTGTACCCGCACTTCACTGATAAGGTTGTACCTGGCTGGTTCGACAAAGCCCTGCCTTGGCGGCGAGGCAATGCCGAGCATCTGAAAAATGTGCTGTTAGTGGCACCTTCAGCGCAGTACCTGGCCAGCCTGCCATACGGCAAATTACCCGATCGCAGCGATTTCAAACGTTTCATCGGTGATGCGACTGCGCGACAACGCTACTGGCACAAGGCAATGGCTGAAAGCCAACGTCTGGGTGACGAGTTTCTTGAATGGGTAGAAACCGGCAAGCTACATGAGCGTCTGCAACCACTGCACTAGCCTTGCTGTTAAACTGCTCGCCAGCATCGCTTCTAAGAGTTATAGACACCGTGGAAATTTTCAAAGAATTCACGTTCGAATCCGCCCACCGCCTGCCGCACGTACCCGACGGGCATAAGTGCGGGCGCCTGCATGGCCACTCGTTCAAGGTCGCACTGCACCTGACCGGCCCTCTCGATCCTCATACAGGCTGGATCCGCGACTTTTCCGAGATCAAGGCGATCTTCAAGCCGCTCTATGAACAGCTCGACCACAATTACCTGAACGACATCCCTGGCCTGGAGAATCCTACCAGCGAGGTGATTGCTAAGTGGATCTGGGACCAGGTCAAGCCGTTGCTGCCGGAGCTTTCCAAGGTCCGCATTCATGAAACCTGCACCAGCGGCTGCGAGTATTACGGCGACTAAATCGCACGTAGCGAACAGCAAACCACCCGTGATGGGTGGTTTTTTTTGCCCGCAAAAACCGGAAATTTTTCAAAGCCACAAAGACAAAACCCCTACCTGCATGTGCAGATAGGGGTTTCGGAATTTAATCTTGACGATGACCTACTCTCAC
>NZ_JAZBQR010000019.1:0-3809 GCF_036348395.1 Pseudomonas sp. AL 58 | reverse complement strand
CAGCAATCTCAAATGACTATTTCGATTTCTCGTGTAGTCACTTGTGATGCTGATAATCTTTTTGACTATCAGTCTGACTTCACAAGCACCCACACGAATTGCTTGATTCAATTGTTAAAGAGCGGTTGGTTAAGAGCTTTTCGTCTCAACCGATGGCGCGCATTATACGCTTTTCGAAGCACCCGTCAAGCAATTATTTCGAGTTTTTTCAGATTTTCTCTTTAGGCTTCAAATGCTTAACAAGCCCTGCTCACCCTAGCCTTATATAAGCAGCAGCTCACATCAGCAACCCGACCGATACATGCATCTCAATACAGCCGCCCTTCAGGGCACCTGCCAGAGGCGAACGGAATCATTCCAAGCTACGTTGAGGCAAATGGTGTCCCAGGGCAGGTTCGAACTGCCAACCTTCCCCTTAGGAGGGGGATGCTCTATCCAATTGAGCTACTGAGACGCAGAAACCGGCAGCGAATGCTGCGCAGCGCAAGTCGGCGAGCATGTTACCCAGCACACCGACATTTGTCATGTCATCCGTAGGGGTTTTTAGCTGTAGGCTTTATTTACGCCTTCGCAACCAACACCCCCTCCTCGCCCAGCAGTATCAACAAGCGCGAAACGGTATCAAGCAACTCACCGGAGTTATCCAGAACACGCACCGAGCGATCCTCGACACAAGCCAAGGCACGGGCACGCTCCAGACGACGCTCGATGTCATCAAGACTTTCGCGCGCGCGCCCAAGCAAACGCGCACGCAGCACTCTGGCATCAACGGTCAGCAAGATTGGCAACAGGCTCGGGTAGCGCCTGCGGGCCTCAACCAAGTGGGCCCGGGAACCATTGACCAGCACGTGCCGCCCCTCTTCCAGCCAGGCATCGATCTGCGCCGGAATACCGTAGGACAACCCGTTAGCCTGCCAATGCAGCGCAAACGCCCTCTGATCACGAAGCAACTCAAACTGCTGCCATGTAACACCATGAGCGTCCTCCCCCTTGGCCTCCACCGCCCGGGTAATCACACGCCGTGCGATCATTACGCCCCGCCCTTGAAGCCCAGAACGAGCCGCTTCGATCAGGCTGTCCTTGCCGGCCCCTGAAGCCCCCATGAGGTAGATCAATCGGCCGGCCTTGACCGTCTGGACTGTCAAGCAATCGTCACTTGCGTCATGCTGCATAGCCACTATGCTCTTAAGTTAAGGAAACCACGCAAATTTTAGAGTTTTCTACCGCGCCATTCTTGCCATTTGCCGGTGCGAGGAGAAAGCTATCACTCAAACGGATAAGCGAAAAAATGAAAACTTTCAAAACCAGTACGCATTTCTGATAATTGGTACTGGCAAATAGCCTTTATCCAGCTCATTATTTGTCACAGAATTGACGCCAAGGAACCGGCGATTGTGAGGCATCATAAGCGCCTCATTCGCAATTCAGGTTGAACATTTGGCCCCAACAGTGGTCGTAACGTCACCGTGCGGCCAATTTCAAGAACCGCTTCCCCTGAACTAAAACCGGTCAATTATATGCGCCCAATGAAACAGGCTATCTACTCAAGCCGCACCGCAGACAAATTCGTCGTCCGCCTGCCCGACGGAATGCGTGAGCGCATTGCTGAGGTTGCGCGCAACCACCATCGCAGCATGAACTCTGAAATCATCGCTCGCCTGGAGCAAAGTCTGATCCAGGAAGGAGCTCTGGGCGATGAGCTAAGCATGCGCCTGGACAGCCCTGAACTGTCCCTGCACGAACGCGAACTACTGCAACGCTTTCGCCAGCTCTCCCACCGCCAACAGAATGCACTGGTCGCGCTGATCGCCCATGATGCAGAAATGGCAGCTGATGCTTCCTGAATCACGCACACACAAAAAAGCCCGCATCATTGCGGGCTTTTTTGTGCCTGAGCCAAACACACTTACAGCAGAAAGATAGTTGCAAGCCCCAGAAAGATGAAGAAACCACCGCTGTCGGTTACAGCCGTGATCATCACGCTGGAGCCCATTGCCGGATCACGCCCCATACGCACCAGGGTCATCGGAATCAGCACACCCATCAGCGCAGCAAGCAACAGGTTCAGGGTCATTGCAGCAGTCATCACCACACCCAGCGACCAGCTGTGGTAAAGCAGGAACGCCACGATACCTATCACACCACCCCAAATAAGGCCGTTGATCAGGGCAACCGCCAGTTCCTTACGCATTAGCCGCGACGTATTCCCTGGGCTCACCTGATCAAGCGCCATAGCGCGAACAATCATGGTGATCGTCTGGTTACCGGAGTTACCACCAATACCCGCCACGATCGGCATCAAGGCTGCCAACGCCACCAGTTTTTCGATCGACCCCTCAAACAGCCCAATCACACGAGAGGCCACGAATGCAGTAATCAGGTTGATGGCCAACCAGGCCCAACGGTTACGCAGCGAGCGCCAGACCGAAGCAAAGATATCTTCCTCTTCGCGCAGACCCGCCATGCTCAGGACTTCGCTTTCGCTTTCCTCCCGAATAAGGTCAACCATTTCATCAATGGTCAGACGACCAATCAGGCGATCGTTTTTGTCAACGACTGGGCCAGAGATCAAGTCATAGCGCTCAAATGCCAGGGCCGCATCGTAAGCGTCTTCCTCGGGGTGGAAGGTCACCGGATCGCTGGCCATGACCTCGGAAACCTTTTTCTCCGGGTCATTGACCAACAGACGCTTGATCGGCAAGACGCCTTTGAGGATACCGTCATAATCGACCACGAAAAGCTTGTCGGTATGCCCCGGCAACTCTTTCAGGCGACGCAGGTAACGCAACACCACTTCAAGGCTGACATCCTCACGAATGGTCACCATCTCGAAGTCCATCAGCGCACCGACCTGGTCCTCGTCATAGCTCAGAGCAGAACGCACACGCTCACGCTGCTGAGCATCCAGGCTCTCCATGAGCTCGTGAACGACGTCGCGCGGCAACTCTGGGGCAAGGTCTGCCAGTTCGTCAGCATCCATCTCCTTGGCCGCAGCCAGGAGCTCATGATCGTCCATGTCGGCGATCAGGGTTTCTCGAACCGAGTCAGACACTTCGAGCAGGATGTCGCCGTCACGCTCAGCCTTGACCAACTGCCAAACGGTCAATCGGTCATCGAGCGGTAACGCTTCGAGAATATAGGCGACGTCGGCAGAGTGCAGATCGTCGAGCTTGCGCTGCAGCTCGACCAGATTCTGTCGATGAACCAGGTTTTCAACCAGGTCATGATGATGACCTTCCTGGCGATGCGTGAGGTCTTCAACAACACGCTGGCGCTGCAACAGCTCAACCACCTGGGCCAGGCGATCCTGCAGGCTATCTTGGGTCTTTTTTACTTCGATTTCAGTCATAGGCGAACTCCACTCCCAGCAGGGAGCACGCCGGGAGGATCAATCAGTCAGATCGTGATTGGCAAAATCAGCTATTGAGTAACTACTGGGTAAGTCCATGGTGGTATTCCACAAGCCCCGGCGGGGCTGACGGGCGCAATCATACACTGCTTGAACAATCGAAGCGCTTAAAATCTTGACCAGAACAGTCGCTTGCAACATAAAGCTCGACCGCATCCAGATACACTAATACGACGGCACTGCCACAGAGAAAAGCACATCGCCTGGGATATCAGCACAAGAAGATGGCGCACTAACTGACAATCTAGCCATTGCGCTTTACGAGAAAATTAATTTCGCGGAAAACAAAAAGCCCGCATAAAATGCGGGCTTTCTGATATATGGTGCACTCAGGAGGATTCGAACCTCCGACCGCTCGGTTCGTAGCCGAGTACTCTATCCAGCTGAGCTATGAGTGCAG